>CAZBVD010000007.1:1649-21813 GCA_964495235.1 uncultured Dysgonomonadaceae bacterium
TAAGAATTATGAAGATAGAGGAAATCAATTTAAAGAGTGTGTGAGGAGACTGTGATGTGTGGTCTTTGATTTAAAAAACTCCGCTGTGAACTTTAAGAACAAAGATTAATAATAATTGATATGCGATATATAAAACTAAATATAAAGAGTAGTCCCGCTTGCTCCGATTTGCAATCGGTTAGCCCTATGAAATGTGTAAATATGAATTTCACAGGATGGGTGTGCATAGCAAAAAATAGGAGGGGAATAATAAATTATCTATTTAAACCGACACACTTATTACAAATGGTCTAAGTAGAAAATTAACTAACAAAATCAACATCAAAATGGAAGAAAAATCATCAAACTCTAACGCCAACAACCTTGACCCTACATTTACAGGTGGTTTTTTCTCAAAAATATTTAAAGGAGACAAGATTATCTGGTCAGTTTTTATAGCACTTAGTATTATCTCGCTCATAGAGGTGTTTAGCGCAACTAGCACACTAGTTTATCGCGTACCAAACCATTGGGGGCCTATATTACGTCACGCCTCATTTTTGCTAGGTGGTGTGGGTGTTATTCTTTTTATGCATAATGTGCCTTATAAGTACTTCTCTGCACTCATATTTGTTTTATTTGGCTCTGTAATTTTACTTCTTTTAACCCCATATATTGGGCAAAAAATAAACGGTGCCGATAGATGGATAACGATAATGGGCATAAGCTTACAACCTTCTGAAATTGCAAAGATATCGTTGATGGGTACAATTGCTTTTTTGCTGAGCAAGCAAAATAGCGAGAATGAAAAAACACTTTTTAAATGGATGATTGGACTCATGCTTGGGGTTACCTTCATCATTGCTATTGATAACCTCTCAACTGCATTATTGCTGTTTATTGTTTGTTACATTTTGATGTTTATTGGCAATGTGAAGTTTATGAGATTACTAAAGGTGGCTTTAATAGGAATAGCTGCAATTGCATTGTTTATATTATTATTAAAAGTCATTCCTAATGAATGGACCAAAGCGCCGATGCTTAAACGTGTCTCTACTTGGCAAGCTAGAATAGATAGATTTGGCAGTGATAACACAGATGGTGAATCGTACTATCAAATAACTGATGACAACTATCAAGTGTCTCATTCAAAAATAGCAATTGCTAATGGAGGTGTCTTTGGTAAATTTCCTGGCAATAGTAAGGAACGAGACTTTTTACCACAAGCATATTCCGATTTCATTTATAGTATTATTTTGGAGGAAATGGGGTTGCTGGGTGGAACTTTTGTGCTTATACTCTATATAATAATACTTATGCGGGCAGGTAAAATTGCGCGAAAAACAGATAAACTCTTTCCCAAATACTTAATTTTAGGTTCAGCTCTTATGCTTGTTATGCAAGCTTTTGTGAATATGGCTGTTGCTGTTGATCTTATTCCCGTTACAGGGCAACCTTTGCCCTTGATTAGTAGGGGAGGAACGTCTACACTTATTACTTGCGCATATTTTGGCATTATCCTAAGTGCTGATCGATTCGGAAAATGCAAAAAGAAGACTGCTGTTTCACCAGCTGTTAATGTTGAGGTGCTGAATGTAAGCACTTTGGAGCAGGGCGACACTGATAGTGAGCAAGAGCAGAATCCTTTTGAAAAGACTATTATTCATGAAGAGTATGCACCAGAAGTGGAATTTAATGTTATTAAGGCTTAGGGTATGTTTAATTGCAAATGCATATTTGAGCAATGATAATCTTTCTCAGTTTTATTGGTTTGCATATTATTGAAAAAATATTTAAACAAGACTAATTAACATCGCTTTTTTGACCAATTGATATTAATTAGCTAAATTTATCAGAATTCACCTCGGTACAGTTATTACAATGGACTGTTTCGAGGTGTCATATATTGATTTACACAATAATTTCAAACAGAATTCATGAATATAAAAGTAAGGGTTAGCCCTGACTTTAATCATGTAAATGATTTTTTAAAGTCGCTTCCTGCAACATTCGACAATAACGGAGAAACCATAAAAGATGGTCGTAATGAAATAAAGGTTGTTGATTTTGATAACCTTAAGTTATGCATTAAATCTTTTAATAAGGTTACTGTGTTTAATAGGTATATGTATTCGTGGTTTCGGCCCACTAAAGCAAAGCGATCATACAAAGTAGCATGTCGTTTAAAAGAGTTAGGTATTAATACTCCAGAACCTGTAGGATATGTGGAAGTGTATGGAAAGTTGGGTGTGCTGAAGAATGCTTACTATGTGTCACTTTATTTTGAACACGAGTTTGATATGAATGATGTTTTAGAGAAACCCATAGATTGTCAGGAGAAAATTCTTTCTGCTTTTGCTAGCGAAATGGCTACGGTATTGCATCCCGCGGGTGCTTGGCACAATGACTTAAATGGAGGTAATATTCTTATAAACAAGATTGGTGAAGATAAATGGAGCTTTTCTTTTATCGACCTTAATCGATTGAAGTTTAAATCTTTAATTTTGCCAGTACAAGGGCTTGCCAACCTTAAGAGAATGACTGATAAGCCTGTAGCCCTTGCTCTATTGGCCGAACAATATGCTATTGAATCTGATAAAAGCCCTCGATTTTACTCACTTTTATTACAACGTAACAACTTTCGCTTTTCAGTGCGTCGCTTTTTAATTAAAAAGGGTTTAGGGGTGTTTAAGCCCCGTAGAAAAAAGATGTCGCAACAAAGAGTGTCGGTTGTAAGTAACGAAAAATAATGATTATTTATAAATAAGGGGCTTAATATTTACTTTCCCTGTCACAAAGGTTCTGAAAATGTGAAAATTCAAAACAAACTTCTGTTTGTTTGTTGATTAAAATAGGCATAAGATGTATCTTTACATATAAATAAAACTCTTAATAAGCATTATAGTCAAAGTATCTTTTTTATGACAAAAAAAACTACTCGAAAACAATCAGAACAACTACACTTTATTATTAGTGGAGGAGGTACAGGTGGACACATTTTTCCTGCTCTTTCTATTGCTAATGCAATAAAAGAGAGATGGCCTGAAGCAGCAATACTATTTGTGGGTGCAGAAGACAGAATGGAGATGGAGCGTGTTCCTGCTGCAGGATATGAAATTGTGGGGTTGCCCGTGGCTGGGCTTGTAAGAAAGAGTTTATTGAAAAACGTTTCGGTGGCTTATAAATTACTTAAGAGTTTGAGACTTGCCAAAAAGATAGTAAAAACATTTAAGCCTAATGTTGTCATTGGAGTAGGTGGTTATGCTAGTGCACCTGTGTTGCGAGCTGCTGTTTCGCAAGGCATTCCGACATTGCTACAAGAGCAAAATTCTTATGCTGGCGTGACTAACAAATTGCTAGGTCGTAAAGCCTCTATAATATGTGTAGCTTATGAAGGTATGGAGAGGTTTTTCCCAAAAGATAGAATTGTGCTCACAGGCAATCCTTGTCGACAAGACTTAGAGATTACTCCCCAAAAAGCAATAGAAGGTTATAGTTTTTTTAATCTCGACCCTAATAAAAATACAATACTCATGGTTGGTGGCAGTCTTGGTGCTCGCACACTTAACGAGAGTATTGTGAGTGCGTTTGATGAAATAAGAGAGCAGAACGTACAAGTTATCTGGCAATGCGGAAAATATTATTATAAAGAAATGAAGGAGTTGGAGGTAGCTGGTAAAATTCCACATAATGTGAAGTTATACGATTTTGTATCGCGGATGGATCTAGCATATTCTGTAGCAGACTTAGTGATTTCGCGTGCAGGAGCAGGCTCTATTTCAGAGTTTAGTATCTTGGGTAAGCCTGTAATACTTGTTCCATCGCCTAATGTGGCAGAAGATCACCAAACACAAAATGCTTTATCACTAGTAAAGAAAAATGCAGCCATTCTAGTTCCAGACAATTCTGCCAAGCAAGAATTGTTTTCAGTGACACTTGAGTTAGTGAGAAATTCTGAAAAATTATCGGAGCTTAGTTCAAATATAGAGCAACTTGCGCAGCATAATTCAGCTAACCGAATTGTTGATCAAATAGCAAAATTAGCAAACATTGAAAAATTATAAACATGGCAACATCAAACACAATTGACAAACAGTCTAGTCATAATTCTGCTGTTACTGATAGCTTCACAAACATCTACTTTATTGGTATTGGTGGCATTGGGATGAGTAATTTAGTTCGTTTCTTCTTGTCAAAAAAGAAGAACGTTGCTGGCTATGACCGCGTTTCTACAAGCTTAAGTAAGCTTTTGGAGGAAGAGGGTGCTTTAATTCACTACGATGATGATGTGCGGAATATTCCATTAGAGTTTATGGATGCAAGCACTACACTTGTAGTTTATACCCCTGCAGTTCCATCAACGCATACTGAGTTTGTCTATTTTAAGCAGAATGGATTTACAATAATGAAGCGTGCACAGGTACTGGGAGATATCACAAAGCTAAGCAATGCTATTTGTTGTGCAGGAACGCACGGTAAAACTACTGTAAGTACAATGGCAGCATACATTCTTCGTCAGTCGGAGGTTGATTGTAGTGCGTTCTTAGGAGGAATACTCAAAAACTACAAGAGTAATCTGCTTATATCTAATGAAAGTGAAATTACAGTGATAGAAGCCGACGAATACGATCGCTCATTTCATTGGTTGCGTCCTTGGATAGCTATTATCACCTCAGCCAATCCCGACCATCTTGATATTTATCATAATGCCGCTAATTACCGTGAGAGTTTTGAGAAGTTCACCAGTCTTATCCGTGAGGATGGTTATCTGATTATGAAAAAAGATATACCTGTTACTCCTCAATGCCACCCATCCGTGAAGCAATATAGCTACTCACTTACATCGGGAGACTTTCATACTGAAAATATTCGTATAGGTAATGGTAAGTTATTGTTTGATTTTATTTACCCAGGAGGAAAAATAAAGGATATTGAGCTTGGAGTACCTGTTTTAATTAATGTGGAGAATGCGCTAGCTGCAGCTGCAGCTACATGGATAAGTGGAGCTCAGCCACAAGAAATAAAATCGGCTCTGCTAAGTTATATGGGTGCAAAGCGAAGATTTGACATTCGCTGTAAATCAGATAAAATTGTGCTAATTGATGACTATGCACATCATCCAGATGAAGTGAAAGCATCTATCTCTTCAATAAGAAAGCTGTATAATAATAAAAAAATAACCGGCATCTTTCAGCCTCATCTTTATAGTCGCACACGTGATTTTTCTGATGATTTTGCTACTAGTCTTTCTTTACTAGATGAGTTAATATTACTAGATATCTATCCTGCACGCGAAGAACCTATTGATGGAGTATCGTCTAAGCTTATCTTTGATAAAGTTACTATCAAAAATAAAACTATGTGTAGCAAAAATGAAGTTGTAGATATTTTGAAAAAGAAACAACATGAAGTGATAATAACTATTGGTGCAGGAGATATTGAAACATTGCTTTCCGATATAGAAAAACTTTACAAGGATAATAAGGAATGTTGATAATAAGGAGATAAATTGTTGATTTGCAATTTTCCACTTCTAAATAGAACGAGTATATTTGTATAAACTTATCCAATTAAGATGAAGAGATTTTTATTAGTGTTTGCTATGCTTGTTTTGTTGGGGTATTTAGTATTTGCCGCTTTATATTTCAAAGATAATATGGAGCAGAAAGTGTGTGTAAATTTTAAAGTCTTAGTAAAAGACAGCATCGACAAGCAATTTATACAAACAAAAGATATTGAGTTACTTCTAAAGAAGGCAAAGTTGCACCCAATTGGAAAGCCTTTAGCTGATATTAATACTATGGAAATGGAAGAGGCAATAAGTGCCAATAGATTGGTTAAGTCTGTGGATGTATTCGCTACGCAAAATGGTAGTATTGTAGCAAACATATATCAGCGCAACCCTGTGATGCGTGTTATATCGGATAGAGATGGAAGCTATTACATAGACTCAGAGCGTGAGCGAATGCCAACCTCTCAAAATTACACTGTTTATTTGCCTTTGGCAACAGGGCATATAACTGAAGAGTTTGCAAAAAACGAGTTGTACGATTTTGTTATGTATGTTTCTAATAAATCGTCTTGGGATGTGTGGATAGAACAGATTGTTGTAGATCGGGATAATAAAGTGCAAATTATTCCGCGTGCTGGTGACTTCAAAGTTGCTTTGGGTACATTGGATGATTATAAGGAAAAGCTAGATAAACTGAAGCTTTTTATAGATAAAGGGTTGAGTGCAGTTGGTTGGAATAGATACTCAGAGGTAAACTTGGAGTATCACAACCAAGTGGTGTGCACTATGAAGTGATAACTATACAAAACGAAGAGCACCTGTAGTAGCTTTAATGCATCTATTGATAGGTGTAAGCAATAGGAAGTTCTTTTCAATATAGGTTAGAAGTAACGTGTTAATTCATCTTTCTTTAGATGAATAGTAAACAGAAACAGCTATTGGTTGTTTCAATAAGTATGAATAGTTCAAATACAATATATACACAATGATAGAATCAGGATTTATTGCCGCCATCGATTTAGGAACCTCAAAAATAACGGGTGTTGTTGCACGTAAAAACGAGGATAATATTATCTCCGTATTGGCATGCGAAACCACTCAATCTAAAAAATGCATTAGGCGAGGCTTGGTTTATAATATTGAAGATACAGGGGCTAATGTTAGAAAAGTCATCACTAAGCTTGAAAATAAGCTAGGTAAAAAAATAGCTAAAGTATATGTTTCTATAGCAGGACAATCTTTGCATACCATTACACACAAAGTCAATAAGCAATTGTCGTCATCGGGTCTTGTAACAGAAACTGTGATTGAGCAAATGCGTAATGAAGCAGAGAAGTTTAGGCCAGACATGAGTAGACTATACGGTATAGCTGATGTAGAGTATATTGTAAATGGTAAAGCTGAGCATCAACCTGTAGGTGTTGCTACATCAGAAATAGAAGGCAACTATCAGATGATAGTGGGTAGGCCAAATTTAATTACCAATATTAACAAAAGTATAATTGATAAAGCAAATTTAGAAATTGCTGGTTATGTTGTAGGTCCGCTAGCATCGGCAAGAATAGCATTGAACGAAAATGAGAAAGAACTAGGTTGTGCATTCATCGATTTTGGTGCTGGCACGTCATCTCTATCTATTTACAAAGGGGGGAAGCTACGATATATGGTAGTAATACCTTTTGGCGGAGCTACTATTACACAAGACATTTGCGAACTCAACTTTATTGAGAGTGAAGCAGAGATGTATAAGATAAAGTTTGGTAAAACTCACGACACACAAGATGTGAGCTTCTTCAATTCGTTTGCTAGTAAACCCAATATTGATATTCCTAGTCTGAATCAGGTTATTGAAATGCGCATTCAAGAGATTGTTGTTAATATAGAGCAGCAAATTAAACTGTCGGGCTACGAAGGAAAGCTGGGGGGCGGTTTGGTAATAACAGGCGGAGCTTCTCAACTGAGGAACTTAAACCTCTATTTAGAGAAAAAAATGGATATGCCTGTAAGAAAGGCTTCAGCTAAGAAGACCTTTATAAACAATTTCCCAGAATTAGCCAATGATCCTTCATTGACTCAGGCTTTAGGCTTGTTGCTATCTGCACATGAGAATTGCGAAGAACAAGTAGAAGAAGTTTTAGAGTTTGAAGACCCCAAAGATGTTGCTACTGACACTCCAAAAACTCCTAAGAAAAAGGAGAAGAAACGAAGAGAAGCAAAAACCTCAGGTAGAGGAATTATGGATATGGTTGGAGGACTATTTGGGTCAATTGGAAATATGTTTGAAGAAGAAGATGATGACAATTAATTTTGATACACGCACTAAGTGTAGTTTAATTATATAGAGAATGATGATGGATGATGATATTTTAGAGTTTGAATTGAAAAACCACACACAAGCAATTATAAAAGTGATTGGTGTAGGTGGGGGTGGTAGCAATGCTGTCAACCACATGTTCCACGAAGGTATTCACGATGTCTCTTTTGCATTGTGCAACACAGACAATCAAGCATTGTCAAAGTCTCCTGTTCCGATAAAAGTGCAACTCGGCAGGGAAACTACCGGTGGTTTGGGTGCTGGCAATAAGCCAGAAGTGGCACGATTAGCTGCAGAAGAGAGCCTGGATCTAATACAAGATCTACTGGGCGATGGTACACGCATGGTATTTATTACTGCGGGTATGGGGGGTGGCACTGGCACTGGGGCTGCACCTGTTATTGCTCGTGTGGCAAAAGATATGGGCATACTCACCATAGGCATTGTTACCATTCCATTTCAATTTGAAGGTTCTCGCAAAATAGTGCAAGCACTTAAAGGTGTTGAAGAAATTGCTAACAATGTAGATGCGTTATTGGTTATAAACAACGAGCGACTACGTGATATATATTCCGATTTAACAATTATGAATGCTTTTGCAAAAGCCGACGATACATTGGCTACGGCTGCTAAGAGTATTGCTGAAATTATTACTATTCATGGGCATGTCAATCTTGACTTTGCCGATGTGAACACCACACTTAAAGATGGTGGTGTAGCCATTATGAGTAGAGGTGTTGGTAGTGGTGAAGATAGAATTAACAAGGCCATTAAAGATGCATTGCACTCACCTTTACTTAATAATAATGATGTGTTTAGTGCTAAAAAGATACTGGTAAATATTTGTTACAGCGAGGCTGTTCCGTTGATGATGGAAGAGATGAATGCTTTTAACGATTTTATGTCTAAGTTTGGATCTGAAATAGAAGTTATTTGGGGTGCTGCTGTAGAGGAAGAGCTTGGGGAGGATATTAAAATAACACTTCTTGCTACTGGTTTCAATATTAGTAGTGTGCCAGGAATTACTGAGAAACATTCAGCAGAATCTAAAGCAGAGGAATTGGAACGTAAAATTAAAGAAGACGCATTAAAAGAACAGGAGGAAAAAGATAGAAAGTTGATTGAAAGATATTATGGCAGAGATGGTTTACGTGATATTGCCAAAAGTAACAATCAACCCGAAACATTTGTTTTGTCATTAGAAGAGCTGTATGATGATAAAATAATTGAAGCATTAGAAAAGAATCCTGTTTTTAAAAGAACAAGAGAGTTTAATCCTCGTAGTGAGCATAATGAGACATCTTCACCATCTGCATCCTCTCTTTTCGATAATTAATAATCATACAATAATAAAAATCTATAATGAATTTATACGAAACAATTGATCAGGAAATAAAAGCGGCCATGATGGCCAAAGATAAAGTTAAATTAGAAACATTGCGTAGCGTAAAAACAGCCTTTATGGAAAGCACTACTGCTAAGGGAGCATCACACGAATTGACAGTAGAGCAATCAGTTGCCATTTTGCAACGTATGGTGAAACAGCGCAAAGATAGTGCTACAATATATAAGGAGCAAAATCGTGTCGAACTAGCCGAGCAGGAGCTAAAAGAAGTAGAGGTGATACAATCTTATTTGCCAAAACAGTTTACACAAGATGAATTGGAGAAAGCTATTGGCGAGATTATAGAACAAACAGGAGCATCGTCTCTCAAAGATATGGGTAAGGTGATGGGTGCAGCTACTAAAAGCCTGGCTGGAAAAGCAGAAGGACGAGCCATTGCCGATACAGTTAAAAAACTGCTTTCTTAGTTTATTTGTTAAGGCTTTCTGCTTCTAGCCTCTAGTGGCTATGTTAGTAAAAAACATTAAACTTGACAATAAATCGCTTCTCATATTGTGTGAGGAGCGATTTGTTGTTTTTATAAATTCTCATTTTCGAAATATTGCCAATAACACTTCCTCATCATAGATAAGTCCAGTTTTGTTATTGTTCTTTTCAATGTAGTTTAGTTGCTTTAAATATTTATTTAAAGAATCTGCCTTGTAGAGGTCCAAAACTAAAGGATGAACATAGTGTTTTTTACGAACAGCAGGTGTGTTTCTTAACAGACGAGCAACTTTATCAAGAGCAGATACAATTAGCTTCTTTCTTTCTTCCTGTTTTCGTATTAGCCATCACCAACTCATTCAATGCTAAAAAAGTATTTACTGCGCCCGACCACGTTCTAAAGTCTTTGGCTGTGAAATCATCTCCACTAATCTCTTTTATATATAATCGTTTACCATGCCCGAGTCAATGGCTTGTCTCTTACCCTCTTCGTCGTAATATTAAAAAAGCTCTTTGCTAGGTATCTCTTTGCACTGTTGCACTATTCGTGCTATCTTTTTGTTGGTAAAAGAGATATTATGATTGACACCTTTTTTACCTTTAAATATAAAGTGTAATTTGTTGCTGTTTCCCTTGTAGTGTCGCTCTTTTAAAGTGGTTGTTCCATATGATCCGTAGAGTTTCTCATATACCTCATTACCTATTCTTATATTTGTGCGTTCCATTAAACTAACAACTGCTTCAAGCACTTTTCTTTGTTTTAAATCACGCAATGCAAGATCTTTTTCCAAGTTTAAACGTATATTAGTCAGTGCACTAGCAAGCTAAATCATTTTATAAAATTTGGTTTGATTGCGTAGCACAAT
Organism: uncultured Dysgonomonadaceae bacterium; assembly: GCA_964495235.1. Classification (GTDB taxonomy): domain Bacteria; phylum Bacteroidota; class Bacteroidia; order Bacteroidales; family Dysgonomonadaceae; genus UBA2632. The sequence goes on from CAZBVD010000007.1 coordinate 12,152, forward strand.
CCATGTAGGATGATAGATGAATTGCTTTCTGTCTTTGTAGTCCATTCCTGTTACTTGCAATTGACCGTTTTTTATAACTCATATCCACACATTTCTCTAAGCTAAAGGTATAACAAGTCTTTTTATACGTTCGAGTTGTGCTTTGTCTGTTACTTTCTTTTCTTTGTAAGTATATCTAAATCCACGACTTCATTTTTTCTTATTATTCCAACGTCAGAGTCTGTCACGTATGTTAGGTTTATTGACTTTGCTGTTTTTCTGGATCGTTTAATATTTTCGCAAATTGCTTGAGAGTAAGTTTTTTTGAAGTCTTTCTGATGTTAGTGCTTACATATTGTATCATTGTTAAATATATAACAAGTATTATAAAATAAGGGTTGATTGCAACGAATTTAAGAGAAGTATTATTTTTTTTCATATCCTAAATAGCTCTATTTTTGTAATTCATAAAAAAATAATTTATAATAATCATATGAAAAAAGCACGCATTGCCCTATTGATAGGGATTTTATCTATATCACTGTTTCCTGTTATTGTTGCAACTCAACTAACTCCTGCATTAACTTCAGCTTTTTACCGGATGGCAATAGCTGCAACAGGGCTATTGAGCTATGTAACTATTACCAAAACATTGAAAGTGCCATCTTTGCGAATAGTGCTCTTGGCTGTAGTTTGTGGTTTGTTGTTTGCAACCGATATTGCGTTTTGGAATCTATCTATACAACTTACCACCGCTACACAAGGAACATTGCTAACCAATTTAGCACCTATATGGGTGGGGTTGATTGCTTTTTTATTCTTCAAAAATAAACCGCGCCGCTCATTTTGGATAGGCACTCTGTTTGCTATGGTAGGGATTGTTGTTTTTATAGGTGTAAATGTTTTCTTGAGTTTATCATTCGATGAGGGCTTTATCTTGGGTATCTTCTCTGGCTTCTTTTATGCACTCTATATCCTTCTCAGCAAGCAGGTCCTGAACAAAATGGAAGTTGTATCCTTCATCACCATTAGCTCTACAAGCAGTGCATTGTTTTTGTTAGTCATCAATATTATAGCAAACCAGCCTTTGTGGGGATTCTCTACCCAAGCTTGGCTTTCTCTTTTAATTCAAGGATTGGTAAGTCAGTTGTTTGCATGGTTGCTTATTAGTTATGCTACCAAACGGATGAGGGCAACCCGTCTTTCGCTCTCTTTGTTGAGTCAGGTGGTGTTTGCAAGTATTTTGGCTTGGATATTTATAGACGAGGTTGTAACAATTGAAATGGCTATTGGTGGATTACTTATACTGCTAGGAATTGCTATAACATTTTATGAGAAGAAGGCTGTTCGTGAAACATATAGAAAACTGTGATGCAGCTGTTGTTTTTTTAACCGATTTATGTGTAAGCTTACTTCGTTGTCGTTACTTCTGTTTCCATCAGTTCGTTCTCATCAAGCTTTGCAATACCAAATCCTGTATAACCCCATATAATAGCAAATATAAAGCCTGTATAGCAAAGAATAGCCCAGGGCAAGTAATCTAAAGTGGGCACACCAAGTGTTTTGGCCATAAACATACCAGCTACTGTCCACGGAATTATAGGTTCAACTACAGTAGCTGCATCTTCAAGTGTTCTGCTCAGGTTCTTTGCTTTTAGTCCGTATTTGCGATAGGTATCTTTAAATAATTCTCCAGGGAGAAGAATAGAAATTTGTCCGTTTGAAGTAATTCCCACAGTAATTATACATGAAATAACTGTTGCCAAAATCAAGCTCCCGGTGCTAGTTACCATCCTAAGTATAAATTTTAATACAACATCAAGAGAGCCAGAAACAGTCATCACACCTGCAAAGGCAAATGCACATAAGGCTACAAGCAATGTTTCGGTCATAGATATCATACCGCCTCTCATAAGCAATACATTTAAATCGTCTGAGAATTGACTTGCTTGAAAGCCTAGATTGGCAAACATTTCTGGCTTGCAACCAATTATTGCTGCATTAAAAGCATCATTGATAGAGAAACCATGAATTAAAATGGCATTAATAATAGCAACAACCCCAGAAATCATCATTACAGGTATTGTTGGTTTTTTGCTTATAGAACCCCAAATAACTATGACTATTGGTATAATCATAAACCAATTTAAATTATATATCTCATCCATTAAAGCAATTGATTGTAGTGATTCTACAGTGGTAACTGCAGAGGATGTATCCAAAGAAAGGCCAAGAAAAATATATACTATGCCTGCCAAAATAAAAGACGGGCCTGTTGTATAAAGCATATGGGCAATGTGTTCATACAGTTTAGAGCCTGCTACAATTGATGCTAAATTTGTTGTGTCTGACAAGGGAGACATTTTATCTCCAAAATATGCACCTGAAACTATTGACCCAGCTACCATATCCAATCTTGCATCCATGCCAATTGCAATGCTCATGAGAGCTACACCAACAGTGCTAACCGAGCCCCAAGAAGTGCCTGTACAAATAGAGACGATTGAAGCAACAATAAAGGAGGTTACAATAATATATTTAGGGTGAATAATGCTCAAACCAAGTTTCACCATAAAAGGGATGGTGCCGCCAATCATCCAAGCTCCAATCAGAAAGCCAACCATTAGCAGTATCATTAAAGCTGGTAATGTTTTACTGATTTTATCATTGATTGATTCAATTATCTCATCCCATTTATATCCTAGGTAAACAGCCAGCAAGCTAGAGATAAGTGTAGTTATGAGCAGTAATATTTCGATGCGCAAATCAAACCATATATTACTAACTCCCAATAGCCCTATCATGGTAATTACGGGGATAAATGCTTGAAATAAATTGGGCTTCCTATCTTGTTTCTTCATTTTCTATTTTCTGATAATAAAATTTGCAACAATGATAAAGATTATTTTTGATTTTAAGAAAGGATATCGTTTATCTTTCTTTGTGATGGGAAAAATTAAAAGTTTCCTTAGTGTCGCATTTATTGCATTATTGCAACTGCATAGTCTAAACTGTGGATCCACACGTAGAGAAAATTCATGAGTTTTCTCTATAAGCATCAAGGAAAAGAGGTTTTGCATGCCTACAAAAGTGATTTATCTCAGGTGAAAGAGGTTTCGGTTGCAGCCGAAAGTGAGTTTGTAGGGTTAAATGGGCGAAGTTTATGAGCAAAATGGCATAATTTGCACAACCTTGACGCAATTAATCCCATCTTTACTGCACAATCTTCTGTTGTGAAAAACTATACAAATCTCACTTTTTGTTTGCAAATATTGTGATCAGCGCTGCTGTAGGCCAAAAGTTCCTATGGGAAAATCTTTTTGTAGTATACAGAGGTATAAACTTATAGGGAGAAGGTGATTATGGATCACCAGTAAAATTATGTGTTTGACTTTATTCTATTTTGACTACAAGAATAACAGATTACGCCTAGAGTTAAACTATGATCTTGAAACAGATCTGTTGATAGGGTAAACAGTCTTTATATATATAAATCAGCTCTGCTTACATCAATTTTTAATCGGTTTGTTTGTCTAATTTTTTTATTTTATAGCCAATGGGCGTTGCCTCTTAACCCCCGATGAAATAAAAATCTGATTCCTCCCCAATAAAATAATAATGCAGATTTCATGGGGCAAGCCACTTACTCTTTTTGCCTTGACGCAAAAAAGTAAGCAAAAAAAGTCAATACTGTGGTTGCTGAGCCTGTCGAAGTGCTCCCGTCTCGCTCTAAAAACTTACGTGCGAAAGGCTCAAATCGCCCAAACTCACTCCGTTGCGTTGCACCGGAGCTCAAACAGTGTGCGATTCTTCACCACCTTTCTCTCTTGTTTTTCGACTCATCGGACGAGGTTGGTTGGCAGAATATTTTATCAACACTTAGCTGATTATGCTTTAGGAGTTCTACTTTCAACGTTTACAACGCTTATTCGAAAATAATTTCATTCGCAAAAGCACACCCTGTACATTAATTTCTAAATCTGAGTTTTATTAAATAAAACAATTAGAAGTAAACACATACTTTTGCATGTGATCCGTGATTATCTGGTTCCAAAGGCATATAAAGATAGCTTTTTAATATCTATTTTCTACCTAAAAAAGTAAAGGTGTTAAGGTATATGCAAGCAGCAACCTCAACACCTTTATTGTTTTATAAAAAATACTGTTCTATTCTTATAAAGAATCTAAAGGTCTTTTTTAGCTCTCATAGAATCCCACACAAGATATCCACACAATAGTATGTACATACCCAATGCTAACCATATAGCACTATTACTGTTTGCCCATCCTTCGTTGATCCAGTTGAAGCTGTTTTTTATTTCTGTAACTTGTTCTGGAGTTACAGTTCCTGCTGCTTTTATAGCTGCTTCGGCTGGAATATCTTGAATGAATTTTATAGCTGCACTCACAACTCCCATCAAAGCTCCACCAGCAATAAGTCCAGAGGCCAATAATGTTCCTCTTTCATGTCTAGCAGTGTTCAATGCTGCGTCTTTGCTACGAGATGAGATGAACCAGCTAATGCCACCACCAATAACTAGTGGTATATTCAATTCGAAAGGAATAAACATACCCAATGCAAAAGCCAACGCTGGAATTTTAAAGAATGTAAGCACAATGGCAAGTAAAGCACCTGCTCCGTATAATATCCATGGTGCACCTGTTCCAGACATAAGCGGGTCAATTACAGCTGCCATAGCATTGGCTTGAGGAGCAACCAGTGAGCCTTCGCCTACAAAACCGTATGTTTTGTTTAGGAGCATAATAACACCACCCACTGTAGCTGCTGAAACCAGTGTTCCTAAAAACTTCCAAGTCTCTTGTTTCTTAGGTGTAGTACCTAGCCAATAACCAATTTTGAGGTCGGTAATAAATCCACCCGCCATAGAGAGTGCCGTACAAACAACACCTCCAATAATCATGGCTGCCACCATACCCGTTGGACCTTTCAAGCCAATTGCCACCAATATTACTGATGCAAGAATTAGTGTCATCAATGTCATCCCAGATACAGGGTTGGTGCCTACAATGGCTATAGCATTTGCTGCAACAGTTGTAAACAAGAAAGCAATTACGGCTACAATTATAATGGCTACAATGGCATGTATTAAATTGAATTGTAATACCCCTAAATAGAAAAACAAGAAGGTTAATACTAAAGTAACAATTACAGCAATAGAGATAAACTTCATTGAGAGGTCGCGCTGTGTGCGTTTTACCTTAGCTTCAGCAGCAGGAAGTTTTCCGCCCATTTCTTTGGCTGCAAGGCCTACTGCACCTTTAATAATGTCCCACGATTTAATAATTCCGATAACACCTGCCATAGCAATACCACCAATACCGATGTGGCGACCAAAGGTGCTAAATATTTCTTCAGGAGACAAACTGCCAATACTACCCACAAAAGCAGGGTTGAGTGTAGTAGCCAATGCATCGCTTGCAAAAGGTAGGAACGGTACAATTACAAACCAAACCAATGCAGAGCCTATAGCTATGATAGTTGCATATTTAAGACCAACAATATATCCTAAACCTAAAACAGCTGCGCCTACATTCATTTGGAACACAACTTTAGCCTTATCGGCAAGGGCTACACCTGCTGGTACAACTCGGGTTGTAAACACTTCGGCCCATCCGCCAAAAGTAGCGATAATGAAATCGTAAAGACCACCAATGATACCTGCCATAAGCAAAGGCTTTGCTTGATCGCCACCTTTTTCTCCCGACACTAACACCTGTGTAGTAGCAGTTGCTTCTGGAAATGGGTACTTACCATGCATGTCTTTCACAAAATACTTACGGAAAGGAATCAAGAAGAGAATACCTAATATACCTCCTAATAGTGAACTCACAAACACTTGCATAAAGCTAACCGTTATCTCGGAATATTTTGCTTGTAATATGAATAGTGCAGGCAATGTAAAGATAGCACCCGCAACAACAACACCCGAACTAGACCCAATAGATTGAATAATTACATTTTCTCCCAATGAGTTCTTACGTTTGGTAGCAGTGGATAGACCTACTGCAATAATTGCAATGGGGATGGCGGCCTCAAATACTTGCCCAACTTTTAGGCCTAAGTAGGCAGCGGCTGCCGAAAATAAAACTGCCATAAGCAGTCCCAATGATACCGATCTGAAGTTAACTTCGGGATATTCTCTGTTCGGCGACATTAACGGTTTGTACTCCTCTCCCGGCTTCAACTCTCGCGAAGCGTTTTCGGGTAGTCCTTTTACTTTTTCTTCTTCACTCATTACATATGGTTTTAACGTGTATTAGTCTACTGTGTATGAATTTGTCACGAAAATACAAAATATAATCAAAATGGACGACTGTTTTATTCACTTTTATTATTAATATTGTCAATTAGTGTTCTTAGAGCATACAAATTAAGTAAATAGTTATCTCATTATCATTGGTTGTACTAGGGTAAATGATATCGAAAATTTACAAGATAGAGAAAGGCAAACAACAAGAGATGAAAATAGCTGATTAGTAAAAAAAGGTTGAACTTTATTGTTAAATTAATGTTTAGTAAGTAACTCTTGAATACACTCTCACCGGTTGAAGGTGTCCGCTCTCAATAGCTTACAATCAAAATATATATAGTTGAAATGATAGGCCATAAGATAGAACAGAAAGACAGCAAACTCATAGTACCCAACAATCCAATTATTCCTTTTATAGAGGGAGATGGTATAGGAAAAGAGATATGGACTGCTGTAAAAAAGGTTGTAGATAAAGCTGTGGAAAATGCCTATGGCGATACAAGAAAAATAGAGTGGAAAGAAGTACTTGCAGGAGAAAAAGCTCATATAGAAACAGGCAGTTGGCTCCCTGATGAAACAGTGCAAGCATTTCGTAACTATTTGGTGGGTATAAAAGGTCCACTCACTACTCCAGTGGGCGAGGGTATTAGCTCTCTTAATGTTGCTTTGCGGCAAGAGCTAGACCTTTTTGTTTGTTTGCGCCCAGTGCGCTGGTTTAAAGGAGTGGCAACTCCGTTGCTTGCACCAGAAAAGGTGAGCATTACTATTTTTAGAGAAAACACAGAGGATATATATGCAGGAATAGAATGGGCTGCAGGCACAACAGAAGTTAAGAAGGTGCTCAACTTCTTGAAAAACGAAATGGGAGTTGCCAAAATACGTTTTCCCGAAACAACTTCTATTGGCATCAAACCAGTTTCGCGTGAAGGTACAGAGCGTTTGGTGCGCGCAGCAATTGAATATGCTATTGAGCACAAACTGCCCTCGGTAACTCTTGTGCACAAAGGCAACATAATGAAATATACCGAAGGAGGATTCAAGAAATGGGGATATGATTTGGCAGAGCGTGAGTTCCCAAATCAGGTCTATACAAACAATACGTTTATCAGAATCAAAGATGCCCAGGGATTGGAAGCCGCCGTAAAATCATATAAAAAAGCAGAGGAAAAAGGTAAGATATTCATCAAAGATGTAATAGCCGATGCATTTTTGCAAAATACATTGTTGAAACCCGAAGAGTATTCAGTAATTGCCACACTAAATTTAAACGGCGATTACATATCAGACCAATTGGCAGCCATGGTAGGTGGTATTGGCATTGCGCCAGGAGCAAACATAAACTACAACACCGGGCACGCAATATTTGAAGCCACACACGGCACAGCTCCCGATATTGCAGGACAGAACAAAGCCAACCCATGCTCTATGTTATTGTCTGCCGTGATGATGCTAGAATACATGAAATGGAACGAAGCCGCAGATTTGATAACCAAAGCACTCGAAAATATGTTTGAAAGAGGTATAGCTACTCACGATTTAGCTAGATTTATGAAAAATGGTGAGTCCCTCACAACTTCGCAATTCTCAGAACAACTTATACATAATCTTTAAAGAAAAACAAGTCATATGGAAAATAAAGAATTAATTTTACGACTATCCGAATCAATCAAAATAACTAGTGAAATACCTAAAGAGCTTTTTAAAGAAATGGATGTAAAGCGTGGACTCAGAAATGAAAACCACTCTGGTGTGCTAGCTGGGCTCACACGCGTGGGCGATGTAGTTGGGTATGAAAAGCAAGAAGATGGAAGCCTTAAGCCCATTCCAGGAGAACTCTATTATAGAGGTATCAATGTAGCCGATTTGGTGCATGGTATTCAAAAAGACGAGCGGTTGGGGTTTGAAGAAACAGCATTCTTGTTGCTCTCGGGTGCTCTTCCCACAAAAGATGAGTTAGAGTCGTTTCGTAGCTTCATGATGAAGATAATGCCTCTGGAACATAAAGCCACTATGAATATTCTGTCGCTTCAGGGCAAGAATATCATGAATATATTGGCACGTAGTGTACTTGAGCTTTATATTTATGATGAAGATCCCGACAATGTATCTAAGGATAACCTTATTCGTCAATCTATCAATCTTATTGCTAAGTTCCCCACAATTATTGCTTATGCATATAATGTACTAAGACATAACCAACAGGGGCGCTCGTTACATGTGCGTCATCCAGATGAAAACCTTTCTGTTGCAGAAAACTTTTTACTGATGATGAAAGGTCATGGCAATTACACCGAGTTAGATATTAAGATTCTAGATTTAGCACTTATACTACACGCAGACCATGGTGGAGGTAACAACTCTACATTCTCTGTACGTGTTACTAGCTCTACCGAAACTGACACTTACTCTTCCATTGCAGCAGGTATTGGTTCATTAAAAGGACCACTTCATGGTGGAGCAAACGTGAAAGTGTGTGCCATGCACGATGACATGAAAGCCCATATTAAGGATTGGAAAAGTATTGATGAGATAGACGGATACTTAACTAAGATATTAAACAAAGAAGCTTTTGATAAAACTGGTCTTATATATGGTGTGGGTCATGCAGTATATACACTTACAGATCCACGTGCAGGATTACTTAAAGAGATGGCACGCGACTTAGCAAAAGAAAAAGACCTTCAGGCTGAATTCGATTTTCTTGAACTAGTGGAAGATCGTTCGCTTAAAGTACTTGAGAAATTTAAAGGTGTAAATGCAGCAAAAACTTGTGTTAATGTTGACTTCTATTCAGGCTTTGTGTATAAGTCTATCGGTTTGCCCGAAGAGGTTTTTACACCGCTTTTTGCAATGGCACGTATAGTGGGTTGGAGTGCTCATCGCATAGAGGAGTTAAATTTTAGCAGCAAGCGTATCATCCGCCCAGCATATAAAAATGTGAGAGAAAGACAAGACTTTGTTCCGATGAGCAAGCGATAAGATGATAAAATAATAAAACATTTAACTTGGGGTCAGGAACAAACAACTTCTTGGCCCCTCATTTTATAGAAATAAGTATGAAGAAAATAAACGTTCAAAATCCAATAGTAGAATTGGATGGAGATGAAATGGCACAAGTGATATGGCGCAACATCAAAGAGAATTTGATATTGCCTTACCTCAATTTAGATATAAAATATTACGATCTTGGTATTGAGAATCGAGACCTCACCAACGATCAAGTTACCATAGATGCAGCACACGCAATTTTAGAGCACAATGTTGGCATCAAATGTGCTACTATTACGCCCGATGAGGCGCGTGTAGAAGAGTTTGACTTGAAAAAGATGTGGCGCTCGCCTAATGGCACTATTCGTAATATTGTGGGTGGCACTGTGTTTAGAGAACCCATCATTATGAGCAACATTCCGC
>CAZBVD010000008.1:0-7707 GCA_964495235.1 uncultured Dysgonomonadaceae bacterium
CCCTTTAAATATTTATAAGTATTAATGCTATTACAATAAGCACAATTGCAAACTTATTCTTCCTAGCTATTTTCTCTTTAAATATAAAAAACCCTCCAAGATTAATGAGGAGTATGCTTCCAGCACTATAAATTGGATAAGCTACTGATGCTTTTACTGTATCTAAGGATAGTATTAAAAAGTAGGACGAAAATAAATTGGGTATACCTACAGCAAAACCTGTGAGTATATCTTTCACATTGAATTTGGCTTTATCTTTTAATGTGAATATTATACTTATTGAAAATGCTACAAAGAATATACAGAATAAGAATACAGCTTTGTAATCATTTAATGCATAGTTTTGATATATCTTATTTGAAAACTCTGCCATACCTCCAAGTATAAACAGCAATATTATAGTAGGCTTAATGTCAAATCTTTCTAGAGACTTAGAAGACAAATTTACCGTTACAATAGATATAAGAGATAGCCCAATTCCAATCCATTGTAGAGAAGTGGGAAACTCTCTCCAAAAGATAATAGATAATATCATAGGTATCAATATTCCCAATTTAGCAAATGTACCTGATATGCCTACTCCATTTTCCTTTACACTTTTTTGATAATATATAAAGGATGAAAAGAAAAAGAAACCTGCAATACTTCCAACTATAATTCCCCATATAATACTAGAATAGGGCGATAGGATATAAGAGTCTTGAGTTAATAAGAACTTAAACTCATTGAAAAAAGAATCTGCTCTCACTATTCCTGAAAACAGTTTTTTATAAAGCACAATAAATAAGCTGGTTGCAAAAGCTATAAAATAGTTTGAGCTGGTTATTAAATACCTGTTAGTATTAGAGCTTTCAGTGTATTTAAATATTAATGCAATTGTAGCACTGCAAAGAGTTGCCAAAAATAAATAGAGCATAATACTACAGCTTCCTTAAATTAATTAGTAATCCTTTTTAAAATACCAAATCTACACTTTACACTTAATTTGTGAAAGAGAAAGAATGGCCTTATTGTTCAGTGCTTATTGGCAGACACAAGTGTGTGAGCATCATTGTAATTTATATCTGCATCAAAAGGTATAAACATCCAGTAGGGTGAAATATTCATTCTAAGCAATCTCTGATGAAGGTACAACAGAACACATATTTTCAACCTCGTGAAACATTACTAGTCGTGCATTTCAATCTCATACTCTCTCATTCTTTTAATAATTATAAGCATTGAGACTAAATTAAAACTAATTACAACCCCTCCACAAACAAGATTAAGGCTTAAAAAAAGGTGATAAAAAAAGAGTTATACTCTTTTTTTTTACTACTACACTTTTAAGAAACAAGCAACATCAAAATATAAATTCACAGAGAGTGAATTTATATGAAATGCTATTTCAACCTAACGTGCTGTTTTTTTTGCAATAACTCAGATAGCAGAGGTGGGTATAGGCAACTTCCTTTTTATGGATTCTTTTAAGCACACCAAGGTTTCGGTACGTGCCAAGCCAAGAGGCATTATTTTTTCTTGTATAAATTCTAATAGCTTTTGATTGTTTTGTGCGTATACTTTTATTAGTAGATCATACTTACCTGTAGTGTAATAACATTCTACTACTTGTGGAACTTTTTGGAGTGCAGCTACAATTTCGTTGTAACTATCGGCCTGCGATAAGAAAAGGCCAATATAAGCACACGTAGAATAACCCATTTTTTCTACGTCTACTATAAATTCTGATCCTTTCAGGATACCCGCTTTTGTAAGCTTTTGTACACGCTGATGGATGGCAGCGCCGGAAACATTGCACTCTCTTGCAACCTCTAAAAAAGGAATGCGTGCATTATTTACAATAAGTTTTAAAATTTTTCTGTCTAGTTCATCTAATTCATGGTGACTCATATCATTGGTTTTAATGTATAACAAAATCTATTCTTCAAAAATAACGATTTTTTTGAGTTTATTAGCACAACAATAGGATTAAATATCATCTCTCTAATGTTTTTAAAGACAAAAATGCAAATAATGATGTGGAGACACGTAGCGCTTCTTCATCTATAAGAAAAGTAGAGGTGTGGAGCTTGCCTAACTTATGGGAACCTGCAACCCCAAAACGATAGTAGCAACCTTTATACTTCTCAGTAAAGAAGCCAAAATCATCTGCTGTCATCCGTTTTGGAAATTCAGCAATGTTTTTTTCTCCAATTAATTCTGTTGCAATAGTTCTTACTTTATTAGTTATATCTATACTGCTAATTGTACATGGATAGCCTTCAGGAATAGTTACTTCACAATGGCATCCATAAGCATCAGCAGTGGAAACTGCTATGTGCGGTATTACTTTAAGCATCTGTTGTCTCTCTAGCTCATTCATACAGCGCAACGAACCTGCAAGTGTTACCACATTGGGTATTACATTGGTAGCTCCATCGGCAATAAATTTGCCAAATGATAATACCATTGGGTTAAATGGGTTGCTACGTCGACTAGCAACCTGCTGCATAGCAACAACAATGCTTGATGCAGCAAGTACAGTATCGTTTAGTTCATGTGGCAAAGCTCCGTGTCCGCCCTGCCCTTTCACCTTTATATGCACTTCGTCTGCCGAAGCCATAATAACTCCTGATTGGAAAGCAATCTGCCCAGCCGGTAAGTCTATATATGCATGTTGTTTAACAATAAACTCAGGATTGTGATTTTTAAACACCCCATCTTTCAGCATTTGATAAGCGCCACTTGGCGACTGCTCCTCTGCGGGTTGAAAAACAAACAAAACAGTTCCTCCAAAATCTTTTTTGTGCTTATTAATCAGTTTTGCTGCTCCCATCAGTGAAGCTACTTGAGCATCATGCCCACATGCATGCATCACTTTTCTGTTTTTTGATTTGTAAGCTACATTGTTTTCTTCTTCAATGGGCAATGCGTCCATATCTGCACACAAAGCAATTTCCCTATCAGAATCAAAAGCTATACCTTTCACTTTTGCCAAAACACCGTATCCTCCAATGTTTTTGCGATATGATATGCCTTCGGCATCAAGAAAACGTGTGATATACTCACTTGTATTCTTTTCTTGATAAGAGAGCTCTGGGTATTGATGCAGATAATGATAATGCTTTACCACTTCTGAGAACAACTCATTAGTTTCTTGTTTTATTAGACATGCAAGGTTCATTCCTCAATAAGTTTTTTGTGCTGAACAGACAAGTTTTGCAACAATCAGAGAGATTACACTCTATTACAATAGAAGTATATGACTGCTTTGCAGCAATTTGCAGAAAAAGCTAAACACCACACTATGGTAATTAGATTGTTTTGTGTAGGTGTTTAGCTTTTTACTTCTATAATAATTAATTAATCCAATTTGTGTATAACCAAACCCGATCTTAATTTAGGTTCAAACCATGTAGTTTTAGGAGGCATTATATTACCTGTGTCTGCAATATCCATTAATTGTTTCATAGAAACAGGATATAACGCCAAAGCAAAGGCCATTTCCCCACTGTCTACACGTTTCTTTAATTCGCCAAGACCTCTTATACCTCCCACAAAATCTATGCGTGTGTCAGTTCTTAGATCTTTTATGCCAAATATCTCTTCTAATATAAGATTAGATGTAATGGTTACGTCTAACTGCTCTATAGGATCATTGTCGTTGTATGTTCCTTCCTTTGCTGTTAAGTTATACCCTTTTCCATCAACATAGATAGAAAAGTTATGCAATGCTTTTGGCCTCACAATATCAGTTCCGGTTGGCTCTATTTCAAAGTTCTTCTCTAGTTTTCGCAATACTTCAGCAGGTGTTAATCCATTGAGGTCTTTCACTACCCTATTATAATCGATAATAGTTAATTGGTTGTCTGGAAAGCAAACTGCCATAAAGTAATTGTACTCTTCATTGCCAGTATGATTAGGGTTTTGCTGGGCTTTCTCAGCGCCTACCAATGCAGCAGCAGCAGAACGGTGATGACCATCTGCAATATACATACAAGGGAATGTTGCAAACACCTCAGTGATTTTGTTAATGTCTTTTTTATCAGAAACTATCCAAAAATGATGCCCAACACCATCTTCCGAAACAAAATCGTATTCTGCTTCACTCTCAATTACTTTATCAACAATTTTATTTATCTCATCATTTTCAGGATAAGAGTAAAAAACAGGCTCTATGTTTGCATTATTTACTCGCACATGCTTCATTCTGTCTTCTTCTTTGTCTTTGCGAGTCAATTCATGTTTTTTAATTTTGCCACTCATGTAATCATCCACGTGTGCACAAACAACTAATCCGTATTGTGTTTTCTCATTCATTGTTTGAGCATAGATGTAGTAGAGCTCTTCTTCGTCTTGCACAAGCCAACCTTCGCGTTGAAACATATGAAAATTTTCTACTGCTTTTTCATATACATCATCGTCGTGCTCATCTTTTCCAACAGGAAAATCTATTTCAGGTTTAATAATACGGTACAAAGACTTCTCATTGCCAGCCGCTTCTGCACGAGCTTCTTCTGAATTCAATACGTCGTATGGACGTGATGCAACTTGCGATACTAGTTTTTTAGGCGGACGAACGCCTCGGAATGGTTTAATTACTGCCATAGTTTAAGATTATTATTTGGTAAAAATAAAAACAAAGGATTTTCATGATAGGTTTATCCTTATTCACCTTAGATTTATTATTGAAAATATAGTCAATACACAAAAATACATATTTTTTAGGACAAAATGTAGCTAGAAAGAAAATAATTGATTAACAATAAAATGGTAGATAAATATACACCTAGATAAAAGCATATAATCACTATTTAGCTATATTTGCAAACAGCATAAATTGACGCTAATTAAAACATTGCTAATAACATATAAAGACTAAGCCAATGCCTACATACATTTTAATTCCTTATATTCTTTTTATAATTATAGTCTGTATTAATATAATTGTGAACGCCGAAACACCTAGCAAAGCTCTAGGGTATCTTCTACTTGTTATTTCATTTCCAGTAGGTGGGGTTATTGTATACTTAAGTGTAGGATTGAATTATAGAAAGAAAGAACTCTATCGCAAGAAACTAAAAATTGACGAACAAGAGTACCCAAAACTTGAGGAAGAGGCTGCAGCTCGATCACTTGAAACTATAATAAAAAACAAAGATAAGATAGGTAATTTCTTTCAACTAGCCTCTTTTTCAAAAACTAAGAACTTCACATCAAGCAATAATAATGCTACTATATTGGTAAATGGAGAAGAAAAGTTTCCTGACCTGTTTAGAAACCTGCGTAGTGCTAAACATCATATTCATATTGAATACTATATCTATGAAAACGATACAATAGGTAATGAGTTGGCTCAAACACTTATAGAAAAAGCCAAAGAGGGTGTTGAAGTCAGATTTATATATGACGACTTTGGAAGCAGAGGCATTCGTAATAACATTGCTAATGAACTTAGAGAGGCAGGCGTAGAGGCATATCCATTTTACAAAGTAAAACTAATTATGTTTGCCAATAGGATGAACTATCGAAACCATCGAAAAATAATAGTTATAGATGGCACAATAGGCTATATAGGAGGGATTAATGTTTCAGACAATTACATTAATAATGAAGGTGACAATAAACTGTTTTGGCGCGATACACATTTGAGAATTGCAGGAAGCTCTGTAACCAATCTTCAAACTACTTTTCTTGCAGATTGGAACTTTTGTGCAAATCAAAAGATTCCATACTCAACCGACTACTTTCCCACCACAATAAAAACAGAGCACTATGGCAATCATTTGGTTCAAATTGTGTCAAGTGGGCCCGACTCTAAATATCCGAAAATAAAATACACCCTAATTCAAGCAATATTTTCTGCAGAAAAAGAAATCTGTATTACCACTCCTTATTTTATACCCGACAAAACATTCCTAGAAGCTATTAAAATAGTAGCTTTAAGTGGTATAGAAATAATATTGCTAGTGCCTACAAAGTCTGACTCGCTTGTTGTAAATACAACATCGCAATCAAATTTTCAAGAGTTACTAGATGTTGGTGTCAAAATATATACATATAACAAAGGCTTTATTCATGCTAAGACTATGGTGTGCGACCAAAAAATAGCAATCATTGGAACTGCCAACTTTGACAATAGGAGCTTTGACCTAAACTTTGAAATAAATGCTATTGTATATGATGAACAGATTGCTAAAAAACAAAGAGAGCTTTTTGAAAAAGACTTAGCTTTTTCCACACAAATAACAGAAGAAGTATGGCGATTAAGACCATGGTATAAAAAACTAATAGAAAAGATACTACACCTATTTTCATCGCTAATGTAAAACGTCATAGAGGAGTATATTACGATAAATCCTTCTAACATCAACAATGATTGTTTTTGAGCTTTCGTGAAATTCTGTATTAGAATGTTTGTATTTTTTGTGTATTACACAATATACAAAAATGATGAATGCGTAATTGATTAGATTTAATGACTCTATTTATTGTTACATAAAAAAGAGTGTTTTAAAGGAGGTGTTTTCTAGATATACTTGACTTTCAAGAAATGAGAGCATTGAGAGAAAATTTATTAAGTAAGTATGAGCAACAGTTTTATGCCATAACACCTACTAAAGATAAAGTATTTCTTCATTTTAAGTAGTGAACACGCTAAAAGTGGCCTATCGAGATATTAATATCCAATAAGATGAGATAGATTTTGAATAGAGCTATATGCACGAGAATACTTTCCCAGCCAATGCTACCAACTCAAAACAAGTAGATGATAGTTTTGATTTGGTTTTCAGCAAAGTGTGCATTTTTTTAATTTAAAACAAGTAGATTATGAGTTTCAAAATTCCAGAATCTTCATTTGGCAAAGATGCAGCCTATAAAAGAAAGTTTAGTTTTAAAGAGCTTTACCTCTCTTTTTTGTATGTGCCACGAGCGATTGCTAAATTAAGAAAAAACAAAAAGAATAATATAATAAGTCAACAGTTTATAGAGCGCATGCAATTGGCAGTAACCGAAGTAAATGGCTGTGCTGCTTGCTCATATGCTCACACAAACTTTGCACTAAGAGAGGGAATGAGCAACGAGGAAATAAGTAGTTTCTTGAGCGGAGGTGTCGACTATATAAAACCAGAAGAAGCAAAAGCCATTATTTTTGCTCAGCACTTTGCTGACAGCCGTGGTTATCCAGAAAAGGAAGCCTACGAAGCAATAGTAAAAGAATATGGCAAGGAAAAAGCTCAGATAATACTTTCTGCAGTTCAGATGATGATTACTGGTAATATGTTTGGTATACCCTTAAGTGCATACCAATCTCGCCGTAGAGGGAAACCTTTTAAAGAAAGCACTTTGGGCTATGAGTTAGGCATGATGATTGGTGGTATATTAGTTTTACCTATTGCACTGCTTCATGCGCTATTGCTATGGATGCTAGGTATGAATAACATGAGGTTTCAAAAAAAGAAGAAAAAATAGTAGAAAGAGGAATTAAATAAAATTTGTAATCATGTATAAATATCTTTTTGGCCCAGTACCTTCAAGACGGCTAGGCATGTCGCTAGGGGTTGATTTAGTACCTAAGAAAGTTTGTTCATTAGACTGCGTTTATTGCGAAGTGGGAAAGACTACTAAACTCACCACAGATAGAATGGAGTATGTGAAATATGGCAATATTATTAGTGAGTTGCAACAGTTTATGAGCAACAAACCAAACATTGATTATATTACATT
>CAZBVD010000008.1:7807-21388 GCA_964495235.1 uncultured Dysgonomonadaceae bacterium
TTAGTGAGTTGCAACAGTTTATGAGCAACAAACCAAACATTGATTATATTACATTTTCGGGGTCGGGTGAGCCAACACTCAATCGCGGTGTTTTTTATGAGCTAACAGACAAGTAACTCACATTTTGGATTAGGCGTAAAACGTGAATAATTGGGGTGTCTCTCTTTTTTATTGAACTTCGACTTTATTAAGATAAATGCTCTTTTTTAGTCATAACATTTAAAATTACACCCTGAATATTGAATCCTAAATATATGGATTTGACTATTCAGGCTGTGATTGATGAATCCTTCATGTCAAATTTGATTATTCATGGCATGTTTGTTGAATTACTGCACCTCTTATTTGACTTACATTACTCAATTGATCGAACTTACACAATAAAATTGAACTTTTATGACATAATTGTTGAATCTTACAATATCGGATTGAACTTTTATGACTTAATTGTTGAATTCTATAGCTCCGATTTGACTTTTCCCTCATAAACTTTATTTATCTTTAAAATAAGAGTTGCCTAATTTGCAACTAACGCTTACATTAAAAAAAATGTTAGAATGACTATAGTAGTTTTTCATAAAGATAAGTCTTTTAAAAACACGTTATTTTACTACAGATGCAAAAAAAGGACCCATTAATGGATCCTTTTTTTATTTAAATTGAAACTAGTTATCTAATTAATCAATTTGCATCTTACAAGATAAATCTTGTTCTTATTCAATTCCAAGTAGCTTAACATCAAAAACAAGCGTAGAGAATGGTTTGATATCTGCTCCAGAACCTTTAGCACCATAGCCTAAGTTGTATGGAATATAAACTTTCCACTCAGATCCAACTGGCATTAGTTGTAATGCTTCAGTCCATCCAGGAATAACTTGATTAACACCAAAAACAACAGGATCTCCTCTTTCAATGCTACTATCAAAAACAGTACCATCAAGCAAAGTTCCTTCGTAATGTACTTTTACTTTATCTGTAGCTGTTGGTATAGCACCTGTTCCTTCTTTAATTATTTCATACTGGAGACCGCTAGGTAATACAACGACTTCGGCTTTTTCGGCATTTTCAGCTAAAAAAGCTTCTCCCTCTTCAATTATTTCTTTATACTCAACTTTCATCTTTTCTTCAGATATACGCTGAGCGTCTGCTTGTGCTTCTTCAACTTTAAGTTGTATATAACCACTAGCATCTGCTTTTGAAATAGCTAGTTGCTGGTTTCTTAAAGTAGCAAATAGTCCTGAAATTACTTGCTCATTGTTTATCTTCTTAGTTGAATCAGCAGGAAAGGCTGCTGATAAAAGCTGTGGCATCATGTTTTTCTTAACTTGATCACCAATACTAAGACCCTGTATATAAGCTGACTTACTATCAGATGCGTTAAGACCCTCTTGTAATCCTTTCAAAAATTGATCTAATTTTGGAGCGTTTGATTTATTCAACGCTTCCATTTTTGATTTCAACTCCTTCTCAAGGTTTACTTTTTCAATAGAGTCTGCTGCAGAAATTTTCATCTGATATTCATACTGCAAATTTGATGAGCTCTCTATAATCCCAGATTGTTCCAAAAAATAACCCAAGCCTTGTTCTTCTACCAATGAAATCCCAAAAGCATAAGAGATTGAGTCAACATCGTTTTTCAACGATGCTTTTGGAGTTGACACATTGCCTCCACAAGAGGCAAACATCAGACTACCAGTAATAATTGCACAAAGTGCAAATAGATTAGTTTTCTTCATATTAAAAATGTTTAGTTTCTTATTTATCTTTCTTGAAATTGTGCTTACTTTTTAAAGCTATTATTGAATACCCAACAATTCAACTTCAAAGATAAGAGTTGAATTAGGTTGAATATCATTTCCTGCGCCTTGTTCACCATAAGCCATATCAGATGGAACAAAAAGTCTCCATTTTGATCCAACAGGCATTAATTGCAATGCTTCTACCCAACCTTTAATAACTTGTGTTACACCAAACACTGCAGGTTGACCACGTTGTACAGAGCTATCAAAAACAGTGCCATTAATCAAAGTTCCGTGATAATGACATTGAACTGTATCTGTTGCTGTTGGAATAGCTCCATTACCTTCTGTTATTATTTCATATTGCAGTCCACTTGGTAACACTACAACATTCTCTTTTTTCTTATTCTCGGCTAAAAACTTCTCGCCTTCTTGTTTGTTTTTTTTCAACATTTCGTTTTGTTTTTCACTAAAGTATGCTTGAATGTGTTGTGAGGCTTCTTCCAAAGATATGGAGGGCTCTTCTTTTTTCATAATTTCAGTAAAAGCTTTTACAAAAGCCTCCACGTCCAAATTTTCTAATCCAGTTTGCATAAGCTGAGTAGCCATACTCATACCTAAAGAGTAACTTAAATTCTTCATTATTGTTTTTTATATTTTACAGCGATGCCTATCTGTAATTAATTAGCATTTAGCATTTTCAATCATATATACTATTGGCATCTTATTTTGACATTTGCAATTTACAGCACAAAAGTAATACTTTAAATATGAAAAAGTACAATTTAGGGAAAAAAAGTGACTAGAGTCTTTACATTGAATATAATAACTGTAGATGCGTATTGAATCAAAACTTAATACCACACATTTCATTAGACAGTTTATTGAATTCACTTATCATCTCTTCTACAACCTGTTTTGCAGATATAATGGATGGGATAATAGATGCCGCTTGTCCAATTTCCAACTCACCATTAACTATATCCCCTTCAAAAATACCCTTGCGAGCGCGTCCACGTCCTAGCAGTTCTCTAAGTTCTTCAACAGAAGCACCTTTATCCTCCAGGTTTTGAACTTGATAATAAAATTCGTTTTTTATTAATCTGGTTGGACTCACTTTTTTAAGTGAAAGAACAGTATCTCCCTCAGGAAGATTCACACAGCGTTTTTTAAATATATCGCTTGCCGAACTCTCGTGTGTTAATGCAAACCGAGTCCCTACCTGTACACCATCGGCACCTAAAGCAAAAGCTGCCAACATAGTTTTTCCACAGGCAATACCTCCTGCAGCCATAAGTGGCAAGTCAACCGAACTGCTAACTTGTGGAATAAGAGTAAGAGTTGTTGTTTCTTCTCTACCATTGTGACCACCCGCTTCAAAGCCTTCGGCTACAATTGCATCTACTCCTGCTTCTTGTGACTTTTGTGCAAACTTTGAACTTGACACAACATGGGCTACTTTAATTCCCTTATTTTGAAGCTTAGAAGTCCATAGCTTTGGGTTTCCTGCAGAAGTAAACACAATTGGAACTTTTTCTTCCATAATAATCTGCATAAGCTCTTCAATTTCTGGATACATCAAAGGCACATTTACTCCAAATGGTTTATTTGTAGCGGCTTTGCACTTTACAATGTGCTCGCGCAAGACATCAGGATACATAGAGCCTGCTCCAATAAGACCCAAACCACCCGCATTACTAACAGCAGAGGCTAAGCGCCATCCGCTGCACCAAACCATGCCTCCTTGTATAATAGGATACTTAATACCAAACAGTTCTGTTATTCTATTTTTGCTCATAACTATGAAATATTTTTAGACAAAGATACTTTTTTTTAATGAAGGTCATAAGCAACACAAGCAGTTTCGAGTTTTTTTAGTAACTTTGCGCCCTCAACTATTTGATGATTAATGATTAATTTATAGCATTCATGAATATTCTAATTCTTGGTTCAGGAGGTCGTGAGCATGCAATGGCATGGAAAATAAAACAAAGCAAAAAAACTAATAATATATATATTGCTCCAGGTAATGCTGGAACTGATATGGTAGGCGAAAATGTAGCAATATCAACAACAGATTTCACAGCCATTAAACAGTTTGTATTAGAAAAACAAATAAATATGGTGGTAGTTGGTCCTGAAGCTCCATTAGTAAATGGTATATACGATTTCTTTTGTAATGATTCTGAGTTGAAAAGCATTCCTGTAATTGGTCCATCGCAAGAGGGCGCAAAATTAGAGGGCAGCAAGAAATTTGCAAAAGAATTTATGATTCGTAACAATATTCCTACTGCTAGGTACAAAAGCATTACAAAAGAAAATATTGATGAGGGATTCAGCTTCTTAGAAACACTCTCCCCACCCTATGTATTAAAAGCTGACGGGTTGGCTGCTGGAAAAGGTGTTATTATCCTTAACGAACGCACTGATGCCATTAATGTACTAAACAGAATGCTTGGGGGAATGTTTGGCGCAGCCAGTCAAACAGTGGTGATAGAAGAGTTTCTATCGGGAATTGAGTGCTCAGTTTTTGTGCTTTCTGACGGAGAGTCGTACAAAATATTACCTATTGCTAAAGACTACAAACGCATTGGAGAAGGCGACACTGGCTTAAACACTGGTGGAATGGGAGCTGTATCACCTGTGCCGTTTGCCGACGATGTTTTCATGAGCAAAGTAAAGGAAAGAATTATAGACCCAACAGTAAAAGGTTTAATTAAAGAAAATATAGAGTATAAAGGATTTATCTTTATTGGATTGATATCTGTAAATAACGAGCCCTATGTAATAGAGTATAATGTGAGAATGGGCGACCCAGAGTCGGAAGTTGTGCTGCCTCTTATCAAGTCGGACTTTCTAGATCTTCTTGAGGGTGTAGCCAATGGCAACCTCCATGAAAAAGAAATTATTATAGATAAGCGTTGTGCTGCAACAGTAATGCTAGTTTCGGGAGGATACCCAGAAGAATATGAAAAGAACAAAAGAATTGAGGGTTTAACTGAATCAGAAGAAACTTTAATTTTTCATGCAGGCACCATCAACAAAGAAGGAAGTATTTACACAGCAGGAGGACGAGTACTAGCAATAACCTCTTTGGGAGAAACAAACCAAATGGCACTAGAAAAAGCATTTAAAACTGCTGAATCAATTACTTTCGACAAGAAGTATTATCGAAAGGATATTGGGTTTGATATTTAAAGAGATTTACTTATTTATAAATTATCTCATAGAGATGCTTATTACTACATTGCAGAGATGCTAAATGTAGAAAAACTCTATTTTGCAATATAAATAATATCGGAATAATATAAAGTATTTTTTCAAGCTACAAAGTATAGTGTAATGCATAAAATATCGCGAAGGTTTAGAAGTTACTTAGTGGAGTCGCTCTTCACACCTATCATATTTGCACTAACTTCTATACTCATGCGCCTCGGATTATTTTTATCCGTTGGTATTAAACAGCACGATTATCAAACAAGCTTTGCATGGCAAGCTATTTCTCCAATCTTTTCAAATGATTGGATATCATTGCTGGCTAGTACACTCTCTATATTCATTATAGCCTTTATTTTCTCCGACCTAAATAAGCGCTTCACTTTAATACGTTTCAGAACGTCGCTACCTTTTGCACTAGTATTATTTCTATTAAGCATTCATCCGCTATTTCTGCGCATGTCACCTAATTATATAAGCACTATATTCATACTCTTATCATTTTCACCATTAATAGAGTCATATCAACATCAAACACCTCGCAGCTTTGCTTTTAGATCTGGTGTTTTAATTGCTATTGCTGCTACCTTTCAAATTTTCGCTTTAGCTTTTTTACCCCTATGGTGGTATGGAGAAAAATCTATGCATGGATTCAAAATAAAATCTTTTATTCCCCTAATATTGGGTGTTCTACTAGTTTTATGGAATATAGCTGGATTATACTTTCTGTTCTCCGATTTAGAATCATTTCTCACACCTTTTATACACTTAAGTAAATTAGACTTAACACCACCCCAATATTCCATTATACAATGGGGTAGCATAGCCTTATTCTCTCTAATTACAATATTGCTAATAGTATTAGACATACAAGTTTTTAGACGAGAGCGAGTAATTACACAAAAAACACTTTCGTTTATAATTTTAATTGCTGTTGCTAGCATTATCCTTCATTTTTTCTATTGGCAACAGACCTTTTTCTTTATATTTCAAATCATTATTATGCTCTCTTTTATTCTAGCACACTATTTTTCAAATGTCAATAAAAAAGAAGGTGTATATTTATTTTTCTTTATTTTCATCAGTCTAATTATGTACTATGTTAATTGCTTAATTGGCAACCCGCTTCATTTTCTATAAAGCATTATAACAAAATGGTACTTTCGGTTGTTTAAATGATAAAGACTTAAACAATATAACAACAAAGACGGAGGTATAAATGAAACACAGTATGAGAATTACAATTATTACTCTCATTGCACTTAGCACATTTCTAATAAGTTGCGGCACAACACAGTCTGCAATAGAACAAGATGAGAAAGCAAGGATTCTAGATAATCAAATTGCAAATCTTGATTTCAAATTCGTTGCAAAATACGCTTACCCTCAGCACTACCAGGCAATTTATCTATCATCAGTATACGATGTCACTGTTTCGCCCGACACCGTTAAATCCTACTTGCCCTATTATGGCCGAGCTTATAGAGCACCCATGAACTCAAGCGAGGGAGGTATAAAGTTTGAAAGCATTGATTTTGAATCTGAAACTAAGAAAGGAAAGAAAGATGGAGAGTGGCTTGTTACAATTAAAACAAAAGACACACCTCGGCCGTTCACGCTCCATTTTCATTTATGGAGCAATGGCACAGCACAACTGAATGTGAATGATCCTGATAGACAATTAATCACTTTTCAAGGATTTCTAGAAACCCCCAAAAAGAAAGAATAAAAAAAAGCCCAACTAAGTGGGCTTTTTTTAATATTATATTGAAAAGGTTACTTTAGTTTTTCAGCCAAATTGCTTGGTAAATAAAAGGTATCATTCTTATCAATGTACACAGTTACCGAACCTAAATTAAATGACTTTCCATTGAGCGTAGCTACTGAAGAGAAAGCTGGTATTCTTAAAGTTTTGCCTTTGTTTTTCACAACAAGTACAGGTATATCAGTGTCTTTATTTTCGATTATATATTCCATACCTTCAAACACATCTTTATGTTTCGCAAAAATACGCTGAGTCAGCTCTGGAAGAGATGTTTTTAAACCCGACACTTTGAAAAGATAATCGTTTATCTCTGTATTCTTAAGATGCCCCATTGGCACATCTCCATCAGGATGATAGGCTGCAAGCAATACCTCTTCACCAGTATGACCTCCAGTTGTAAAACCAAAGCACATTTTTGAATTCATTATTTCAATAATATTACGTGTCATGTTTGGGCTATTTGCTACCTCCATATAGTTTCCCTCTTTATAGTTTTTTGAAGAAAGCAAGCTTTTCAATTCAGCATCGGTAAGATCAATATCTGTATATCTTTTAAACTCAGCCTTCATATCTTCAGGCTCTACATCTATAAGTTTCTTCTCTATACCCGATGCAGTAAGTTTATACTTAGACACCTCTCCAAATAGTTGTTCCAAGGTTAGGGTATCATATCCTTTACATTCTGCTTTACCTATTGTAATGCCACTATTACCATGGTCTGATAAAATAAGAACAGCAGTTTCACCATCTTTCTTAGCAAATTCAATTGCTTTACCCACAGCCTCGTCAAAAGCAAGATATTCTGTAATAATCCCAACAGGGTCGTTTCCGTGAGCAGCCCAATCTACTTGACTACCTTCTACCATCAAGAAAAAACCATTTTCTTTCTTAGAAAGAATTTCTATTGCTTTCTCTGTCATTTCGGACAACGAAGGTGTAACCTCTGGGTCACGATCAAGATCGTATGGCAGGGCTCTATCATGGAAAAGCGCCCAAACTGCATTATTACTATTGTAATTCAACATTGCTTTTCTATCGTTCTGAATAAGTGTTGTGCCATTGTTTTGAAAATGCTGTTTAATGTCATCAGTCAAAATTCGGTTACCACCACCAAACATCACGTCTAAATTCTGATATGCCATTTGAGGTGCAAGAGCATTATAATTTCCACGATTGTAATGATGTGCTGCACAATCTGCAGGCGTTGCATGAGGAAACTCACAAGTTACAACCAACCCTGTAGCTTTATTCTTCTCAATTCGCGAAGCCTCAAGTATAGTAGCTAGTGGCTGATAAGCCATTGTTGAATCGAGAGGATATAAATCATTTGCTGGATCATGCACTGGATATATTGACACATTGCCAGTACGGGCAGGTATGCCAGTCATATAACACGAAGTTGTAGGAGCTGAATCTCCAATAGGTGCATTAGAAGAGAAAGTAGAAACTGTTCCTGTAAAGTAGGGGTCTACGTGAAGACTGTTTCCCATATTATTGTAAACTTTATACCAACGTGCTGCAGAGTAAACCCCAATAGATGTTCCATCAGGAATCATTAGAATTACATTTCTTACAGGTTTTACTTCTTTTGCAAAAGTGAGTGATGCAAAAAATATAAACAGTAAAAAGAGACTTGTTTTTTTCATTTCTAATTTATTTTAGTTACTTATATTTATGAATAAAGGTACAATATTTTATTTGATGCTATTCTTATTTTAATGTTTAAAGAGCTTCATTTATTTTGATTTAACCATTATATAACATTTATGGATAAAGATAGATGACTATAAATTAGTATTTTTGCACTAATATGAAAAAAGAAAAATATATGATGGAAAATAAAAGACCCCTAATTCTTATAACCAATGATGATGGATATAGAGCAAAGGGCATACGCACCCTTACTACATATCTAAAAGATATTGCAGACATTATAGTATTTGCTCCAGATCAACCTCAATCGGGTATGTCAAGTGCAATTACATCAATAAATCCTTTGCGATATTATTTGTATAAAAAACAAGAGAACGTAACAACATACATTTGTAACGGAACCCCTGTTGACTGTGTAAAACTAGCAATGAGCGTTCTAGACAAGAAGCCCGACATGATTTTCTCTGGAATCAATCATGGCTCTAATGCTGCTATCAGTGTGCTGTATTCTGGAACAATGGGAGCTGCCATTGAAGGCTGTATATATGGAATTCCTTCGGTAGGTATGTCGTTATGCGACTTTCACTCTGATGCAGACTTCTCACAAAGTGGAATGATTGCAACTAAGATTGCACAAAAAATTTTAAAAGAAAACCTACCTAATAATATATGCTTGAATGTAAATGTTCCGAAGGGTGATGTAAAAGGCGTCCAGATTGCCTCACAAACTAAAGGCAAATGGACCAATGAGTTTCATGCATCAAAAGATGCTATGCAAAATGATATATTTTGGATGTCTGGCTCTTTTAATAATTGGGAGAAGGAAAACAAACTAAGTGATGAATGGGCGCTTGCAAATGGATACGCATCGATAGTTCCAGTTAAAGTTGATATGACCCACTACGAAATAATTGACCAACTAAAGCATTGGGAAGAAGAGGTTTTCACTAAATAAAAATCAGGTTAAATATAAACGCTGCCTACATAAAAGATTACACATATGAAATACTATCTTATTGCAGGGGAAGCCTCTGGCGATTTACATGCTTCAAACCTTATGCAAGCAATAAAAGAAAAAGATGAAAATGCAGATTTTCGTTTCTTTGGTGGCGATCTAATGCAACAAGTTGGAGGAACTTTAGTGAAACACTATAGAGAACTTGCCTTTATGGGTTTTGTACCCGTGTTGCTCAACCTTAAAACAATTTTACGCAATCTTGAGATTTGCAAAAAAGACATTGTCCAATTTTCACCAGATGTAGTAATATTAGTTGACTATCCTGGCTTCAATTTGAAAATTGCAAAGTATCTTAAACAGAACACATCCATTAGTGTTACTTATTATATATCACCAAAAATATGGGCATGGAAGGAGTATCGTATCAAATCATTTAAGAAATACGTAGATCAAATGCTATGCATACTCCCATTTGAAGTGGACTTCTATAAAAAACACAACTACCCAGTTAACTATGTAGGAAACCCCACTGTTGATGCAATTATAAAAAGAGAAGAAAGCAATCAAACATTCAATGAGTTTATTGAGCTGAATAATCTTGACGATAAACCCATTATAGCAATACTGGCAGGTAGCAGAAAACAAGAAATTAAAGATAATTTACCCTTAATGCTTCAAGCAATAGAAGTGTTTAAAAGTCATCAAGTAGTTATTGCAGGAGCACCTGGTATTGATAAGGATTTCTATGATAAAGTACTTTATCAAAAAAACGCAACTTTAGTTTTCGGACAAACATACAACATTCTTGCACAAGCAAATGTAGCCCTTGTTACATCGGGTACTGCAACCCTGGAAGCTGCTTTATTAAATGCACCACAAGTAGTGTGCTACAAAACCCCTATGCCTAAGCTTGTTTATTGGGCGTTCAAAAACTTATTCAACACACCTTATATTTCTTTGGTAAACCTTATTGCTGGCAAAGAAGTGGTTAGAGAACTATTTGCGAAGTTTTTTACAAAAGAAAACATTCACGATGAAACAGAAAAACTACTATTCGATGCAGAGTATCGCCAAATCATGCTAAGTGATTATGAGGAAATTCAAAAAAGTTTAGGAACTGAAAACGCTTCCAACAAAGCAGCAAAACTAATATATGATCGCTTATCTAAGTGACAAACTATTAATTAAAACAAGAATAAAAGACATTATATAATTTCACTAAACAACATCTTTTACTTTCTTTGTATATAATAATTAATTACTAAAAAAATAATCACATGAAAATAGGTATTCTCACATCAGGCGGCGACTGCCCAGGCATAAATGCAACCATTAGAGGAGTCGGCAAAACAGCTATTAACCATTACGGTATGGAAGTAATTGGTATTCATAATGGTTTTTCTGGATTATTACATAAAGATATTTCAACGCTTACAGAGCGTTCTCTCTCAGGAATTCTAAATTTAGGCGGTACTATATTGGGTACAGCAAGAGAAAAAGTGTTTCGTAAATTAATTAACTCTCCCGATGAGAATGATCGCAAAACAATTAAGCAAGCATATCATGAACTAGGGCTAGATTGCTTAGTTTGCATTGGTGGAAATGGCACACAGCGAACTACTTGGATGCTCTCTGAGTTGGGGTTAAATGTTATAGGTATTCCTAAAACAATTGACAACGATATCTATGGTACTGATATAACTTTTGGTTTTGACACAGCTGTAGGTATTGCAACAGAAGCTATAGACAGATTACACTCTACCGCTAGTTCACATAGGCGAGTAATGGTAATTGAGCTAATGGGTCACCATGCAGGGTGGATTACACTCCACAGTGGAATGGCTGGAGGTGCTGACATTATACTTCTACCCGAATTGGGCTACAACATGAAAGTTGTTATCGATAAAATAAACGAGCGATTAAAAATGGGTAAGCCCTACTCTATTGTTGCAGTTGCCGAAGGAATTGAAATTCATGGAAGCAAAATGCGCCCAGCAAGTTTTTTTGCACAACATATAGAAAAAGAGACAGGTATTGAAACTCGTGAAACAGTATTAGGATACGTTCAAAGAGGTGGATCTCCTTCACCATTTGACAGAACACTTGGAACAGAGCTAGGTGGTCATGCTACTCAACTTATTCATGAAGGCAAGTTTGGAAGAATGGTCTCAGTAAAAGGACGAGGAATTAGCGATGTACCTCTTTCAGAAGTTGCTGGTAAACTAAGACTTGTTACTCCTGATAATAATTTAATTATTCAAGGAAAACGTATAGGAGTTTCGTTTGGTGTAAGCAATGACTAAACCATCGTATAATTTTATATTACATAAATACAAAAACTCCTTTTCTTTACTGGAAAAGGAGTTTTTGCATATCAAATGTAGATACAATTTATGAGGGTATAACTATACCAGACTTTAGTTTTTATTTAAATAGACTTTATAGAGTCAACATCTTGACTTTCATCACTTGTGCTTTTAGCTAACAATTTATTCTGAAAGCAAATGTCTTCTTCAATCATTTTAAGCGCTTTCTCTGCGGCCTTCTGATGTGATTCTTTTTTAGAATACCCAACACCCTCTCCTGATTCAACATCAGCTACAAAAACGCTAGAGTGAAATATTGGGTTATGATTAGGGTCGTAGTATGAATCTGTAAGTTCAAATCTAACTTCAAGCTTATTTTTTTGCCCCCACTCAATCAACCTTGATTTAAAATCAATTTCAGTTTTCACAACATCTTCAAAATCTAGATGCTTTTCAATAAGAGTGTGAAAGACAAACTTTTTAGCTACCCTATACCCTTGATCTAAATAAATAGCACCAATAAGAGCTTCAAGGGCATCACCATACATATTGGTGTTGTGTGCAACGTTTCGAGTTGATGTTACTAAGAGTTCTTCTAACCCCAGTTCTGCAGCCAACTTATTCATTGTTTCGCGTTGCACAATGCGTGAACGCATATTCGTAAGAAAACCCTCTTTTTTGTTTTCAAACTCTTTGTATAATATATCAGCTATAATAGCATCTAAAATAGCGTCACCCAAAAACTCAAGGCGTTCGTTATTTACCCACTTACCATTATTCAGTCTAATTGACGATGATTTGTGTGCTACTGCTTGTTGGTATAAAGATATATCGTGAGGATAAAATCCTACTATCTTATAGAATGTAAGATAGGGCTCCTTCCCTTTTCTAGGAATAGCCCTGATCTTTTTGTATAATTTCTTAATCACACTTACTCTGTGTATTTTTTGAGAATAACGCTTGCGTTATGCCCTCCAAAACCAAAAGTGTTGGATAACGCTACATTAATTTCTCTTTTTTGGGGTTTGTTGAATGTGAAATTCAATTTATAGTCAATCTCTGGATCTTCGTCCCCCTCTTCAAAGTTGATAGTAGGCGGTACAATTTGATCTCTTATCGACAATACACTAAAAAGAGCTTCAATTGCTCCTGCAGCACCAAGAAGGTGACCAGTCATAGATTTGGTAGCACTAATATTTAGCTTGTAGCTATGTTCGCCAAAAACATCTAGTATAGCTTTTACTTCGGAAATATCTCCTACAGGTGTAGAAGTACCATGAACATTGATATAATCAACCTCCTCTGGTTGCATTTCTGCATCTTCCAAAGCATTTCTCATTACAAGCTTTGCACCTAACCCATCGGGATGTGAAGCTGTTAAATGGTAAGCATCGGCAGACATTCCTGTTCCTATAACCTCTGCATATATTTTTGCTCCACGAGCTTTAGCGTGTTCATACTCCTCTAATACAAGAGAGGCAGCCCCCTCACCCATGACAAATCCGTCGCGACTTTTACTAAAAGGTCTTGAGGCAGTTTCAGGCGATTCGTTACGAGTGGAAATGGCATGCATTGCATTAAAACCTCCTACTCCAGCCTCGGTTATTGCAGCCTCGGCTCCTCCAGTAATAAAAGCGTTTGCTTTACCCAATCTAATTAGGTTATAAGCATCAGATATGGCGTGGGTTGACGAAGCACAAGCAGATACCGTAGCATAGTTAGGGCCACGCAGTCCGTAAATCATAGAGATGTGCCCTGTGGCAATATCGGCTATCATTTTCGGAATGAAAAACGGATTAAACCTAGGTCCTTTTTCTTTATTTTTAGCGTAATATCCTACTTCTTCTTCAAAGGTTTTAATACCACCAATACCTGCCGAAAAGATTACACCTATCTTATCAAGGTTTTCCTTTTCGAAATCCAAACCAGAATCTTCTATTGCTT
>CAZBVD010000009.1:0-21162 GCA_964495235.1 uncultured Dysgonomonadaceae bacterium
TTCCAGTTAGTACATATTGCTCATCTCCAAAAAACTCAGAGTCATTTCCTCTAGCTGGAGTGCGTCCATAAATCCAGTAATCATTAATAATAGCAGATTGAATTACCTCTATGTATAGGAATGTTCGGTTATCATCAGTTACTCCAAGCTCTCGTACTTCTCCATCAAAATCCGTCCCCTCAATTGTGAATTCCCCTAAATACTCACTCATATTAAAAACATTAAAAACACCCGTTGCACCTAATGAGAAAAACACTAAAGGAGCAATGATAAACATAAGACGCCCCCATTCTAATGCTTTAACAGATATCTCATCTTCCCAATAATAAATCAACAGAACAATAAAAGGGACACCAAATTTTATAATATTACTACGTGCATGTATATTTGCAAAGAATACTATAGCTGTGAAAAATAACAAGAGAGCCCTTTGCCTGCTACTTAATGCAGGCAAAAACAACAATAAAAAACTAATTGGCATTAGGTAACGGCCATAAGCATCAGTAATCATCAGTACACTAAGAATTACAAACAGAGGTAAACCATATTTTATATAATTTGAAAGCAAAGATTGTACAATAACTTTATTAGTAGCAGCATAAACCACAACTGGCAATAAAACAGCCAAGGAATTCGATGTTAATCCTTTCCAATCCCAATAGTTTTCTGCTGCAAAAAGTCCTCGAACAATACAAATTAGCATCCAAATTAAGTATATCTTTATTACTACTAGGTCCTTTTTATTGACATCGTCTATAAAAAATGCACGAGAATAATAAAACACAATCAAAATAAAAAAAGAGATAAACCAACTAATAGCTGTAACATCTAAGACGGATAAAAGCGGAAAACCAGGGCGATACAAACCTACTATTGTAAAAAATGCTAATAATACAATAGTAAACGGCAACGATATACTTACAAAATGTCTTAGAGAAGGTTTCATTTAATTGATTGTTTGTTATAAATACAGATCATAAATCTTGGCGACATTTTTCTCCATGTTATAATATTTATCCACCATTGCAATTGCATTGTTAGTAATTTCAGCAATCTTCTCTGGATGTTTATATAAATAGACTATTTTCTCTGCTAATATTGTGTGGTTTTCTGGTATCAAAACACTGTTTTCTCCACTTTTATTAAAGTCACGCAGTCCAGGCACATCATAGAGTATAGTAGGTATTTTACAAGCCATTGCTTCTATAGTAGTAATAGAAATTCCCTCATAATGACTAGTCATTAAATAAACATCAGATGCAATTAAATACTTTCTAACATCGCGTTGATTTCCACAAAAACGAACATATTCACTAACCCCCTTATCTACAGATAGCTGTTTTTCTTCCTCTTCAGTTTTGCCACACCCCAAGTGCAAATAAATTAAATTAGGTATTTGGTCAACAATTAGAGGTAATGCTTTTATTATATCGTGATGTCTTTTATTATGATCACACCCTCCTACCGATATAATAATAAATGCAGTTTCAGAAATATTTAAATCTCTTCTATATTGTTCTTTCTCTTCAGGTTGAGCAGGGAAATATCTATTACTTCCATACCAATTTCTGATTTTTATTGTTTTATTTTTAAACAGTTTCAATTCATGATCATGAACCGAATCTCCTATAGACTGGAATTTACATTTAAATATACTTTTTGCAGACCATCGCAAAAAACGATGATAGAAATAACTATACCAGCTAGTAGTAAATATAGAGTGGAATGTATTTACTGATCTTATACCTGCCAACCAAGCGCACAATGCCATACCCCACATAGATCCGTTTGAATGTATGTGTACTACATTAATATTTTCGTCCTTAATAAACTTTACAAATTCTCGATAAAACTTTATGCGACTAATATAGTTTTTTAATTTTGGAAAAGGTTTATGTACTACTTTATAACCAGCACGTTCAAAATATGGAGCAAAGTCCCCTAGTTGAGGTGCAGAAGCTACTACTACGAGCTCGCAGCCTTTTTTTTGAAAAACTGATGCTGCGTCAACATACATGATTTCTGCTCCTGAAAATTTAAGTTCGTTGAGTATATGTGCTATTTTCATAACTGCTTTTTTATTGGATATATGTTGAGTAATTTAAAGATTATAGATCGTATACGATAACTGCCTTTAACCATGAGTTTTGAAAAAGAAAAAGGCAATGTTATTGCTATCCATAAAAGATTGAGCCAATCATGGGCTCTACAAAATATTTTTGTTGATTGCCTAATTCGGCTCCATTGATGCGTCAAAAAATAATTCTTAACCATGCCCGAGTAATATCTTGCTCTTATTTTCTCCTCGTTTTGCAAATCAGGACCTTCAGTTAAGTAGTAATCAACAATTGCATAAACTCCTTCTGTGAAGGCCATTCTTTTAAAATCATCGCCAACATGGCTAATAGACTCATCACGCTTTATATATACAGTTGTTATATCATCTAACAGCTTTACTTTAGAGTTTTGTATAAACCACAACCATATTGGAAAATCATTTGATGTCCAATTTATATGCTCTTGAGGTTTTACTTCTTTTATATATTGTTTCAGCAATTGGTTTGAGTAACACGTCGTTGAATGCACTGCGGTGCATTCTGTTATTAACTCCTCAAAATCATGAAAATGGAAACCGCTAATGCCTTTAAATATATTTTTAGCTTCATTATATATTACTGCTTTTGTATGTACTAATCCGTAGTCACTATTAGATTCCAAAAAAGTTACTTGTTTTTGAAGTTTCAATGGATCAATCCAATAATCGTCTCCATCACAATATGCAATATATTTCCCTATAGCATATGGAAAAACATCTCTATACTGAAAATAATAACCCGACTTTGAATGCATATTATCTTTTTGAAATATTGTCTTGATAATAGCAGGATATTTCAAAGCATATTCTTTAATTATTCTTCTTGTATTATCTGTAGATGCATCATCATGAATTATTATCTCGAATGGAAAAGTGGTGCGTTGCATCAAAAATCCCTCTAATGTTTGTCCTATATATTTTTCCATATTATAAGCAAGACAACATATGCTCACTAATGGGGTAGTATTCTTTATATTTTGAATATTATTCATAATCTATTATTTAAAACACACATATAGATTGAATGCCTATTTTCTAATCGGATAAATATCAAACAAATTAAAAATCATTGATCTAAATCGGTAGCTTGCTCTTATTATAAAGCGAGAGTGAAAAAAAGGAAGAGTTACACCAATCCATAAAAGATTGAGCCAATCATTAGCGTCGTAAAATATTTTTATCGACTCGCAAATACCAGCCCATCTTTTATTCAAAAAGTATAGCTTAATCATGCTTGAGAAATAACGTGCTCTTATTTTTTTTTCGGTTTTCAACTTTGGATATTTATTTAAATAGTAATCTACAATAGCATAAATACCTTCACAAAACTCCAAGTTTTTAACATCATCTTTATTGTGACTAATCGACTGTTCGTGTTTGCGGTAAACACAAGTTATATCATCTAAAAACTTAATTTTAGAGTGATTTATAAACCATAGCCAGATTGGAAAATCTTCAGCTTTCCATTTAGTATGTGTTATAGGATTTATCTCTTTTAAATACTGATTTAATAAACTAATACGCAAACATACTGTAAGGGTAGCAATTGAATTTTCGGTTAACAGACTCTCAAAGTCATTTACTTCATATCCATGTGCACCTTCAAATCTGTTTTCCTCCTCATTATATATAACAGCTTTAGTATGTACCATACCAAAACTGGGATTCTTCTCTAAAAAGTCAACTTGCTTTTGAAGTTTCAATGGATCAATCCAGTAGTCATCACCAGCACACATAGCAATATACTTTCCTCTAGCTTTAGAAAAAACATGTTCAAATTGAAAGTTTATCCCATATAAAGAGTACTTATTTTCGTGTTGAAAAATAGGTCTTATAATATCTGGGTTATTTAAGGCATAAGTTCTAATTATATCAGCTGTTTCATCAGTCGAAGCATCATCGTGAACTATAATTTCGTATGGAAAAGAAGTGCGTTGCATAAGTAATCCTTCTAATGTATGCACAATATATTTCTCCTGATTGTATGCTAAAACAATAATGGATGCTAAGGGTTCTTCTATCATAATGCTGTCTATATTATTGATCGTCAAATGTACATTGACATAATCACATATTTAATACGTTAATATTTCTAGTAAGTAAACACGTTATATAAATTAATTAATACTGTCATCATTTTTACTTTTTCTTTTATCTAAAAACTCTCGTATTATCTGTTTAAGTGCAAGTCTCTTTTCTAACTCTTTTACTGAATACCATCCCGACAGAGCAATTAGTAATATACCAACTACATATGGGTAGGGTTGAGGCAAAACCTGTACTGCTACAAAACTTATCAATATCAACGCGAACTGAATTAAAAAAAGCTTTATATATGATTTATTAAAAGCAAAACCGTATTTCATTCTTGCAATAATATATACCTGTATAAAATAAATTATAAAAGTAATAAGAAATGATATTCCCAATCCTGTTAATCCAAAGAAATGATAACCTAGAATATTGAACAACAATGTATAACTGTTTCCTACTAACTCATTCCAAAAGTAAAGTTTACTAGCTCCTTTGGCTAAAAAAACAAAAGTAATTGACCAACTACCTGCTTTAAAAAACATGCCCAATGCAGCCCAATATACCATGCCAGTAACAGCCACAAATTGTGTTGAATACAATAATATAATAGCCCAATTGATGAAAACTAAAAAACCAATTAAAATTGGAGCTAATAAAAGCAGAGCTATTTCGGCTTGTTGATTGATGCTTTCTTTGCACAGATTATTGTTATGTGCAACTGCCGCTAGTCTAGGGTAATAATCCGTTCCCATTGCTGTGAAAACCATTCCTACATAAGTGCCTATTATTGTAAACCCCGCTGTATAAAGACCAACGTCAGCTAAATTTCCAGTTCTACTAATAAATATGCGGAGAAGGTAAGCAACCCCTATTGAAATTAAACCACTTATGCTTATAGCAAAACCCATAGTAATCATATCCTTGCCCTCTAATACAATTGTTTGCTTTGAAACCTTCACCGATTTCACTTTCACTTTCCTAGCATAGAACCATGAAAAGAAAAGTGATGCTATAGAGGTGAGAATAATTACAGGAACAATCCCGTCAACACCAAATTTATAATATAAAGGTACGGTTATAAACAAACCAACTATACTGCCGTAAAGGGTAGCTTTGGCAAGGTATTGCAATTTGCGCAATCCTTGTAAAAGCACAATTTGTCCACCACTTAATTGATTAAAAAGCAATATTATAGAAATCCACGCAAAGGCTGATGTGTAACTTCTATCTCCAAAGGTTACCTGGCTCAACCATGGTGATAATACTAACACCGTAATTGCGCCCAATATACCCGTTACCCAAATCATTTTACGCAACACAGTTATCACTGTTGCTACACGCTGCTCATTTTGTGTGGAGTTTGCTTCGGAAATATTTTTTACGGCACTCCTCCCTAAACCAAAATCAGTTAAAGCTGTAATAAACACTGTAGTAGTATAAAGAAGACCAACTACCCCCATACCAGCAGGTCCTAAAAGTACTGCCACAAATTTTGAGCGAATTATTGATATAATAATTTGAAAAACCTGCAATCCACCAAACAGTGAAGTGGCTTTCATAATTTGGCGATAAGATTTTTGCTGGTCACTCATAGTAGATTAAGTTTTGAAGGTTGTAAACGAGTTAACAGCGCTTACTACTATCTTTAGCTCCTCATCAGTTATGACTTGACTAATAGGCAAACTCAATTCTTCGGCATGTATTTTCTCTGTTATGGGAAAACTCATCTTATTAAAATCTGCATAAGCTTTCTGCTTATGTGGTGGTGTGGGATAATGGATTAAAGTTTCCACACCGTTATCTTTAAGGTGTTGTTGTAATTTACCTCGTTGTTCACACAAAACAGGGAACAGATGAAACACATGAGCATTCCAATCCTTTACAACGGGTAATTTTATATGTTCATTATTTATTTTATTAATATAATAGAGAGCAACCTCTTTTCTGCGATTATTATCTTGCTCTATGTATTTAAGTTTTACATCTAAAACTGCGGCTTGTATTTCATCTAATCTGCTATTTAATCCTTTGTAATCAAATTGGTATTTTACAGACGAACCATAATTGCCTAGCAGCCTAACCATATGTGCAAGTTCATCATCATTTGTGGTAACAGCACCAGCATCACCAAAAGCACCCAAGTTTTTACCAGGATAAAAGCTATGTCCAGCAGCATCACCCAATGAGCCCGTTCTTTTATTTATGTATTCACACCCAACAGCTTGCGCATTATCCTCTATTAATTTTAAATTATATCTTTCGCATATATCTCTTATTTTCTCAGTATAGGCACACTGTCCGTATAAATGCACAATCATTATAGCCTTGGTTTTATCAGTTATTGCTGACTCAATTTTATTGTCATCAATCTGAAGTGTGCTTATATCGGGCTCTACCAAAACAGGAGCCAATCCATTATCAGTAATGGCTAATATAGATGCAATGAAAGTGTTGGCAGGCACTATTATTTCATCACTCTCTTTCATGACTCCCAACTCAATATAACTTTTAATTATTAAACGAAGAGCATCTAATCCGTTGGCTACACCTACACAATGCGCTGTTCCTATATATTTTCTGTAATTATCTTCAAATTGCTTACTTTCTGATCCCTGAAGATACCATCCTGAATCTATAACCCTAGAAGCAGCATCATGTATCTCATCTGAGTACATCTCGGTAATTTTCCTCAAATTTAAAAACTCAACCATTTTCATTCTTCTAAATCGTGAATAATCTCTTTTATAAAATCAGAGAGTTTACTTCTTGTTTTTAAAAGCTTTAAACTCTTTGTAATCTCTTATATAATCAGTCTCGTCATACAGGGTAGATGCTAAAACCAAACAAACAGAGCCAGATGAGAAGTTATCTATCTCTCTCCATATTCCAGGTACTATTAATAGACCATGATAGGGTCTGTTGAGAGTAAAAGTTCTTTTCAGTTCACCATCATTCACAGTTACATTAAAGCTACCACTTGCTGCAACAATAAGTTGTTGTAGTTCTTTATGTGCATGTCCTGCTCTTGATTCTCCTCCAGGCACATCATACAAGTAATACACCCGTTTCACATCAAAAGGAATTGTTGTTTCATTTTCAATCACACTTATATTCCCTTTTGTGTTATGATGCTTATCTATTTCGAGTACCGTACAATTATATACTGTTGACAATCTCATAATTAATTACCAGTTTTGCTCTTTAAATAAATCATAGTCGAAAGTATAATCTGACAAGTCAAAATGAGTTGAAGCTAATACCAACGCTAACGAGTTGGTCGAAAAATTCAACATCTGCCTCCAGATACCATTAGGTACATACAATCCATAATATGATCTATTTAACGAGTATGTTTTAACTTTATCACCATTATCCAGCAATACATCAAAGCTTCCTGAAAGTGCTATTATAAACTCTTTATTTTTTTTAAAAAAATGACCACCTCGCACCTCTCCCCCAGGAACATCATAAATCCAATATGTTCTATTTATTTTGAAAGGGATATCCTTCAGCTCCTCAACGACAGAAAGATTGCCTCTATCATCCAATATTTTGGGCAGCTTAATTATTCTTGGTCTATCTAATATCATATTTAAAGTTTATAATTATTTTACTTACTAAACTTCTTTTGCCATAAACATAAAAGTAACATAAGCTAAGTGGTAGCCTAAGACCATACATCAAATTTTAAAACTCACTTACCCAATCGTTTACTATTCGTTATTCAATTTATATCCATAAACAGCCCCTTTCTTTTGACTATATCCATAACCATACCTTTTTCCATAACCATACCGATAGGTACGTTTATTAAAATCGACTGAATTTAGTATGAAATACATGTTCTTAAGCCTTCCCTGATTATAAATAATTGTAGCATCTTCTATATTCTTTTTCGGTGTATAATCTGCACGCACAACATATAGATTAACATCAGCTATTCTATTAAGCATTAAACTATCTGAAACCAGACCAACGGGAGCAGTGTCAACAAGTATATAATCAAACTGCTCTCGCAAATCCTTTATTAATTGATCTAACTTGGACTTTGCTAATAATTCGTTAGGGTTAGGTGCTATAGGACCAGCATTTATCATAAATAAGTTGGGATGAATGCCCGAAGGTTTAATCAAATTATCAGCTGTTTGATGCCCCGACAAAAACATTGTCATACCCCATTCATGGGGTACATCTATAAATAGTCCAAATTTGGGTCTTCTAATATCCAACTCAATAACCAACACCTTCTTGTCTAATAAAGCCAAACTAGTAGCTAAATTCATAGTTAAAAAAGTTTTGCCCTCACCACTAATGCTCGACACCATATTTATAACCTTCTTATCTACACTATCTATTATAAATAACAGATTAGCACGAAGAAGACGCACCATTTCAGTAAAACTATCTGTTCCATCTTCGTTTATTATCATTTTAGTTGTATCTAATGTTTTAGGAATTTGACCTAAAATAGGAACGTTGGATATCTCTGCCAACTCTTGTTTATCTGCAATCTGATACCGCATTAATTCTTTAATCCTAATTATGATAATAGGTAAAAGTAACCCAAAGAAAAGACCTATTAAAAGACTCAACATTTTATTAGGTGATACAATGCCTTTTATTCTAACATAATCTATAAGCTTTGTATTTGGCTCAGTTGTAGCCATATTCATGTACTTCTCCTCTTTCTTTTGAAGCAAGAATAAGAATAATTCTTCTTTTACTCCTTGTTGACGAGTTATATCAGAATAAATCCTCTGTTGACCAGGCACTGCTCTTAAGCGTGCTCTATCTAAACCTAGCTGCTCAGAAAGATCGCGTAATGCTATTTGGAGGTTGTTTTTTTCGTTTTGCAAACTTGATTTAACGGAGCTATACATTGATTCTATTTGGCTGGAAAGATCAATCATTGCTTGATTGCTACTAGATGCCACACGCGATAGTCTAGTTTTCTCAAGCACCAAAGTATTGTAGCTAGCAATCATGCTATTTAGACTTGCACTACTCACTCCTGAATTGGCTGGTAATAATTGATCGCCTGGTTTTTGATTTACTACAAAACTGTAGAGATCTGAAACAATAGATAATTG
The DNA here is from genome assembly GCA_964495235.1 of uncultured Dysgonomonadaceae bacterium. Taxonomy (GTDB): domain Bacteria; phylum Bacteroidota; class Bacteroidia; order Bacteroidales; family Dysgonomonadaceae; genus UBA2632. The sequence continues at coordinate 9,220 of CAZBVD010000009.1, forward strand.
TGTTTCAACATCCAGTCGCCTTTGTTCAAGACCCGAACTTTGCATACTATATAAATGCGACTGATTTGCAATATCTGTAATGCCCTGACTTTGTTTGTAATCCTGGGCTTGTGAATCTACATTACTCAATTCATCACTTAATTGAGCAAGATGAATATCTATAATTTCTGATGTTTTGTCAGCCAACTTCAATTGATCATTTAGCATCTCTCTATTGTAAACCTCAATGAGATGTTCTAAAAAGTCCTTTCCAGCACGTGCATTACTACTATTTAAAGAGAGCGTTACAACAGAAGAAGATTTAGATGTAACTTCCATTTTCAGTGAACTTATAAATTGATCTGCCACATTGAGCGGATGTTTGATAACTACCTCCAAAAGCATATCCTCCTTGGGAATGAAAGTAGTTTTAGCAAGAAACACTTCTCCAAATGGAAATATAACTATACTATCTTTTAAAGAAGATTTTACTGTAAAAGCTTTATCTAAATGTTTACCCGAAAACTCAATTGTTCCATTAGCTTTTGCAAGCACTTCAAGAACTATAGGATCTTCAATATTGTTTAGCATTTCCTCCGACAAAGTGATATGAATTGGGCTTTCGCTTGCATGCAAGGTTTCTTTTTTATATTTCAAGAAGTTCAAAAAGTATTCCATTCTTGTGTAAGATGTATAGCATTCTAACTCGCGCACCACCTTATCTGCAATTAATGAACTTGCTATCATTTCCATTTCATTGTCAACATTACTCTTTTGAGTAATTAGCCCCATCCCATCAAAGGCCTCCATGGCCGATGAGCCACTTCCTTTGTGAGAATCTTGAAATAGAACTGCAGTTTCAATCTTGTATATTGGTAAACTGTATTTAATATGAACTACAGCTATTGCAATAAAAATAACGAGTGAAACAACGAACCACTTCCAAAAAGATAGATATTTAATAAATAGGCCAATAAAATCGAATGATTTTTCTGACAATAATTTAAATTCTTTTTCTGGATTAGAAAGTTTCATAGTTGTGTTATTCTCCATACTTTATCTCAAGCTTTATTTATTTTGTTGCAGCAAAAATAGTAACTGCCATTGTTGCCAATGATATCAACACTGACATTGTAGTGATACGATAAGATTCGGCTGCACCATATTTTGACGAGTTTGCTCTAGATTGATTAGGCTCTACATACACAACATCGTTTTGCTGCAAAAAATAAGCAGGTGAATTGATAATGTTTCTATCATTCAAATTCAATGTATAATATGTTTTATTACCATCAGAATCTTCTCTTAACACCTTTACGTTATCGCGTTTTCCATATATGGTCATATCACCTGCTAGAGCTAACCCCTCAAAAATTGTCAATCGCTCATTTACTGTAGTAAAATTACCTGGTGAGTTAACTTCACCCAAAACATTTATCGAGTAATTGTTTATTCGAATTGTAACAATAGGAAGCTCGTTTATAAAAGCAGGCTTTAACTTCTCCAAAATATAATTCTCTAATTCTTTTTTTGTCATATTTTTTGCTTGAATATGACCTAAAACAGGGAAATTTATGATGCCATCTTTATCAACAAGATAACCTTGCAAAGCAGGTTGCGAATATATTTGATTTCCTATAGACATAGATAAAGTTTGTGTCTGAAGCTGAGGAGTAATTAGGTTGTAAATTCTTGAAGCTTCAGGCTCGGTGCTCACAACTGTAATTGAAAGTAAATCTCCTGGTTTAATCTTCGCTTCATAAGACTGACTAACGTCTGTAGCAACTGACTGGAGTTGCTTGTTAACTTCTTGCATATAGGCAATATTTTTTACACTCGTACAAGCACCTAACAGTAATAGCACGAAAAGTAATAGGTATAGTTTGCGTTTCATAATTAGTTGTTTTTTTAATGTTAAAGCATTTTTTACAAATAGAGACAATCCTTTAGTCCATAAACGCATTTAATTGAGATAAGTTTAAATAAAACGCATATATATACAGATTTATATAATTATTCAGGAGATTTACCATTATTAATTTGGCATTTAAGATAAATCTTATAAAAGCAAGCTGTTTGAAGAGTTAGTTTGCAATATGTCATACAACAAACATATTATGCATAACTCCTTTTTTCCCTTTCTGTATTGGTAGTTTTCATATACTCAGCCTGACAGTTTTGATTTAAAAGATGTGAGAACAAGAAATTACAATCAATTGAGAGTTGTAGCGATAATTAAGCTGAGTGGAGGTTGTGAAGTTTAATTAGGAAGGTTGTAAAAACAGCTGACAGTTAAAGCTGTGAATAAAGATCAGCAGTAAAACAATGTGTGTGTGTGTGTGTGTTTAAAAGAATCATCTTTGTGGAAACTACTATAGTCATACTAATATCTTATTAAATAGAGATGTTTGTTGCAAATTTGGCTACACTTATTTTAACCGGCATTATTCATCACGCTTTCATCTGGTCTCTGAAATTCAGCCCCTGAGCCTGTCGAAGGGGTCGATGGACGGTTAATGAGCTTGTTGAAATAAACCATCTGCTGCGCCAACAAAACCCTTAAAATATTGGCCTATATTGGCGGTGTTCAACTCCCCAGCATCTACGATGGAGTTAAAACGTGAATAATACGGGTTACGCATCAATCAACTTTTGAGTTAGATGTCATTACGGAGGTGTAGAATTGCGATAATTAAGGCATAAAAGTCAAATCTGACGTGCAAGGATTGGATAAACAAAGCATAAAAGTCAAATCTGATGTGTATGAATTGGACAAACAAGGCGTAAAAGTCAAATCTGACCGTGTAGGATTGGAAGATTATGTCATAAAAGTCAAATCCATCGTGGTGTTTTTGAGATTTTCACCTGCATGAAACACTTTTGAAACTAACACATACTTCTGCATGTGATCCGTAAATAAAACAGTTTGATAAAAAATAGATCTAACAACTGAGAGCTTTACAATGATAAATAAGGAATAAGTGATATGAGCTCTATTGTATAACACATTAGATAAATACTTAAATCAACCATATAAAAGAGCTGTTTTAAGTAATGAATAGAACCTTTATCCATAAATGTATAGATTTTATAAAACAAATACACAAACACCTTAAAACTAAACCTTTAGCTCTATTTCATCAATAAAAGCATTTAAAATCAAGAGAATTGCTTTGTTTACTAATAGGATATACTTTAATGCAAAAAGAATAACGAAAAGCCAAACAGCTCTTGTGGTTAAAGTATTGAAAATCGAGCGTTTAACATAAAAAAAATAAGAAATAACGAGTTATAATATTGCGGATAACAATTGAATAGCTATTTTTGTTCAGAAAATAAACAAAGAATTTATTTTGATTGTAGACAAAAACTTTTAGAATCGAATAAGTAAAGGTAATAATAAAGAGAATAAAACAACAAACATCTCTTTATATAATCTACAAAACAATAGCATTTAATTTCTACGAGATAACACAATCTCATTTTATAGAAATTACTTACACTCAAGTTAAAGGTCAAACACAAAATATTTGACCCTATCACAATCACATTAAAATAATAAAACAAAATGATTAAAACAATTAAAAACAGCAAGTTTATTATCTTATTCTGTTTATTGACGATCTCATCATTAGCATTCAGCCAGGGGTCAAGATACACAGGAACTTATAAAAAATCAGGTCCTATTGAACTAGACAATAAAAGTAATATAGTAATAGAAGGGCTAGAATTATCTAATATATCTATTAGGCATAGCAATAATATTACAATCAGGAATTGTAAGCTAGGACCCACAGCTAAAAAAGCAATATATCTTTACAAATCTTCTAACATCACTGTTATTGACTGTGAGTTTGAAGAAATTCAAACAGGACTACTAGCGGAATACTGTACAGGAAACATTAAATTCGAACACAATGATGTAAAAAACATACAAGGTGAGCGAGGAAATGAAAGTGTGCAAATGGCTCAGTTTGTTCATTTATCAGGACCAGGTAATAGCGTTAGTTTTAATGCTTGCGAAAATATAGCAGGGCAAAGCTCTGTTGAAGATGTAATAAGCATGTATGCATCTAACGGAACAGCCAACAGCCCTATAAGGATTGCAAACAACTGGATAAGGGGTGGCGGTCCATCACAAACTAGCGGTGGAATTATGTTGGGAGATTCAGGAGGTTCACATCAAATTGCTGAAAACAACATTTTAGTAAATCCTGGCCAATATGGTATATCAATTTCTGGAGGTCATGATTTAGTATTAAGAAACAACAAAGCCTACTCTAAGAGATTCCCTCACTCAAATGTTGGAATGGTTATATGGGACTGGTGGGCTTGGAAACAGACTGATGCTTTTCCACTATATAATATAACTGCAGAAAATAATGAGTTTAATTGGACAAACAGAGATGGTATTATAAATACAACATATATCCATCCAAATGCGGGTACGGTAAAAGGACTCAGCACTAACAAGCACAACCCAAATTTAAATGAATCAATTTTACCTAAGGTTATTCTAGGGAGAGCTAATATAACAGATGACAATACGCCTGATGTAGAAACGCCAGATGATAATACGCCTGATGTAGAAACGCCAGATGACACAACAAACCCAGGTGGAACAACTGATCCAGGCGTAGATAAGCCAGGCGATATCACACCTGACAAGCCAATATTTAATGTTTACAAGGACGTATACAATAGGGTTGCTATTAAATGTCTTGTTAACCCCACACAAGATGCTAAAGTAGAGATACATATACCTGCTTGGGGGAATACAATAAATCAAAACATTACTGGATTTCGCACTTTAATTGACACTGTTTTACCTGATGGAGAATATGTTATCAAAGTAAGATATGGGAATCCGGTAAAAACAGAAACAACAAAAATAAGCATACCAGGAAATAATGTTCCTGAAGATAATACCCCAGAGGACAATACACCTGAAGATAATACCCCAGAGGATAATACTCCTGGAGATAATACTCCTGGAGATAATACTTCTGGAGATAATACTTCTGGAGATACTGGAGCTTCAAAATTTAGTATTAGCAAGGATAGTTACAATAGAATTTCCATTAAATGTCTTGCTACGCCCATACAAGCTGCTAAAGTAGAGATACGAGTACCTGCTTGGGGAAACACTATAACTCAAAACATAAATAGTCTAAATAATTTAATAGATTATTCTCTGCCTGCTGGAAAATATGAGGTAAAAGTAAGCTATGGTAATCCAGTTAAGACAGAAATATTAAAAATAACGCTTAATTAATTTATAAAATAGAACTCAATATGAAACAATTACTATATATAATTTCGTTTACATTATTATTATTCACAGCCGCATGTGAATCAGAGCAACTTTCTGATGATTTTAATTCAAATTCACCTTTAAAAGAAAATAGTTTATCTGGAAATTGGAATATAAAAGCTTACATTGATAAGGATGAGGTTTTTGGACCTTTTGACATAGAAGTTACATACACCTCTGATTTAGATTCAATTATTATTAAAGATAATGACTTTTGGGGTTTTCAAGTAAAAGCATCTGCTAATAATCTAAACAACACTTTCGACTCAAAGTTAAGTGTAAATGAATTGAGCAAAGTGAGAGCTCAAATAAAGATACTTAATGGAAAAGTTGTTGAAAACGAAAGCATTTCCTTTGAAATTCAATTTGAAGACGATGAAACCCCATATGGTATAACTTATAAAATGAAAGGACATAAGATTAAATAGCATTATATCTTAGATCATTGCAATAAATAAGCTCAAAAAATAAAAGGCTTTGATAAATAGCATTATCAAAGCCTTTTTTTATTACTTTACTAACATCAAAATTGAAGTTTTAAACATTTGGCAATTGCTCTAATTTCCTCCACTCTTTATTAAATTTGTCAATAGAGAAATCCATCAAACACTTTTTATTATCAAGGTCAATCTTATCTACAGCTTCAATTTTACTGATAAAAGATTTGAACCTATCTTGAGTATCCAGACTACTCAGAGGATTAAAAATCATTCCATGCTCTTCCTTAATCCAGCTAGAAGCACCAGCTAAGCTAGAGCAAAAAACTGGAAGTCCAAATATCAAAGCCTCATTTATAACTGCTCCAAAAGGCTCCCATATACTGGGCAATACTAATCCAGAAGCAGATAAATACCATCCGTGTAACTCTTCACCCTGATATTCGCCTAAAATTAGAACCTTTTCACCCAAATTATTTTCCTTTACAAGGTCTTCTAATTTCCTCCTCTCTATACCATCACCAATCAAAATTAATAATAAATCTTTCTCCTCTTCTAAAATAGTTCTAATAGTTCTAATGAATAATGGAAGAGCTTTCACCTCTACAAGCCTACCCACATATAGTAGAACTTTCTTATTTTTTAAATTATAATTCTGCACATATTTATCAGCAATTGATTCTAATGCACTAGCATTTCGTCTTAATTTTTCTGGTTGTTGCAAAATAGGAGAAACTATCAGTTGATCTTTGTCTAAATTGAATGTATCTTTATAAAACTGCAAAACCTCATCAGATAGTAAAACTAAATAATCAAGATGTTTTACAGCATAATTTCTTGCCTTTAAACGTATTTTTGATTGTACGTTGTAACAAATATCCATGCTATCATCAACTAACGTTCCAATCTTTTGATTTATCAGCCCTAGATTTTTTAAAAGAATAAGATATTGGGTAGTTAAAGAGTATTCGTAACTTAATATTATGTCTGGTTTAACCTCTTTAATTTTCTTGTAAACTCCAAACCTAAACATTCTACCTTTATAACGAGGCCCCTTTAATAAGTATGATATTTTAAAATTAGACTGTGAGAGTAATTCGTCTTGATTCATTTTATAATACCAAAGATTTTTCAAAAGAAAAACTACTTCTACATCATACAACTCATTCAGAGCATTAAATTGATCAACCCTATATGTTGCTAATGCAGAATGGAATATAAGAACTCTCTTTTTTTTCATATTTATAAAATTAATGCCAATATTTAACGTATTTGAAATATACTCTCAGACCTTCTTTTATAAACTATAACATGCATTTCAATATATTTGTTTATTGCATTTTGAATTAATGGCAGAAATATACAGAGAAGCAGTTTTTTTTGGATTTAATAAACCTAGTGGTATTATCATAAAAACAACACGAATAAAAAAAACAACACCCTTGCAGATTACCCTGCAAAGGTGTTGATTAAATTAAATGCTTTTTCTTGCTAAATGTGTCAGCAACTTAAGATAACAAATACCGCTTGTTTCTTCAAGTCTTTAATTTGTAAAGCCTATTTGTTTATCCCTACTCTATTTAAAATAAATGCAAACTCAAAAGCAACGTCTTTTATTCTACTATATCTACCAGTTGCTCCTCCATGTCCCGATTCCATATTCATATGTAATAACAGAATATTATCATCTGTTTTAAGAGAGCGCAGCTTAGCTGTCCACTTAGCTGGTTCGTGAAACAATACTTGCGAATCGTTTATACCACCAGTTATCAATATATTAGGATAGTTTAAACTAGTCACATTGTCATAAGGAGAATATGATTTTATATAGTTGTAATACTCTTCTTCGTTAGGATTACCCCACTCTTCATATTCACCTGTAGTGAGCGGCAAGCTCTCGTCGAACATTGTAGTTATCACATCAACAAATGGCACTTGAGCTACAATAGTTTGATACAATTCGGGGCGCATATTGGCTACAGCTCCCATGAGCAGTCCACCTGCACTACCGCCCATTGCAGCAAGCTTGTTGGCCGATGTGTATTTATCTTCAATCAATTTTTCGCTACAAGCTATAAAGTCGGTAAAAGTATTTTTCTTTTTCAATAGCTTACCATCTTCATACCATTGCTCGCCAAGGTCGCTTCCACCGCGTACTTGCGCAATAGCAAACACAAACCCTCTATCAATAAGGCTATAATAAGCAGTGCTGAAATAAACATCAGAGCTCATGCCATAACTTCCATATGAATATATAAGTGCAGGATTGCTACCGTCTTTCTTCAAATCTTTCTTATAAACAATAGCCATTGGCACCTTTACACCATCGGGTGCTGTAGCCCATAGTCTTTCTACTGTATAATCGTCGGGGTTAAAACCAGAAGGAACCTCTTGCTCTTTAAGTTTTGTAGTAGCTTCTTCTTCTACATCGTATTCATAAAGCGTTGTGGGTCTGTTAAGCGATGAGTATGAATAACGAATAGTTGAAACATCATACTCAGGATTTCCTTGAAGTGATGCATTATAAACAGGTTCTGGAAAAGATATACTTTTAGGTTTACCACCCTCAACAGGTTTCAACTCAATTTCTGTGAGACCATTCTTGCGTAATTCTAGTGCAACATAATCTTTTAATATGTCTATTCTCTCAATCCTAACATCAGCATTATGTGCTACAAACTCTGTCCAGGTTGTTTTATCTTCATATCCTGTAAGCGGAGCTTTATATATTTTGCTGTTTAAGTTTTGCTTGTCTTTATATTGCACAAAAAAGTTATTTTCGTGAGGATATACAGTATATTCAACATCTTTTTCACGAGGTATAAAGAGTTTAAATTCCGACATTGGTTTATCGGCCAATATATATCGCTCTTCAGATGTTGTTGAACTAGCGCTTCCAATAAAGATATAATCTCTTCTTTTACTTCCAGATACATAGGTTGTAAACTTAGCATCGTCTTCTTGATATACTACAGTACTCTCATTAGCATCTAACATCTGACGACGTATTTGATAAGAGCGCAATGTTTTATCTACTACTCCAAAGAAAAGCGTTTTACTATCATTGGCCCAAGCTACCGAAGTTGCTCCATCAACACTAAAACCTACATCTTCTCCAGAGGCTAAATCTCTGATATGCATTTTGAACTCTGCAAAAGAACCTGTTTCATTAAAGAAGTAAGCTGCTTTGCTATTGTCGGGGCTCACAGAATAACCCCTAAAGATAAAAGCAGGCTTGCCTTCGCCCATCTCATTTAAATCAAATATAATTTCTTCTGGCGCATCCATTGTATCCTTTTTTCTGCAATGTGTAGGATACTGCTTACCAGCTTCAGTACGAGAGTAATAGTAATATCCGTTTCTAAAAGAAGGATAACTCTCATCGTCTTCTTTCATACGGCCCAATATTTCATCATAGATTGTTTCTTGCAAATCTTTTGTTGATGCCATAACGGTTTGGGTATATGCATTCTCTGCATTTAAATAATCAATTACCTTTGGATCTGTTTTGTCTTTCATCCAATAGTAATTATCGATGCGTTGTTGGCTAAACTCAACAAACGTATCGGGCTTTACTTCTGCGACAGGTGGTGTCGTAAAATCTGACTGTTTCAATATTTTATTCTCTTTTTGTGGGTTACAAGCGGTAACTAGTAACATTAACAATACCGCTAAAAATGATGCGTGCTTCATAATAATTGGGATTTATAAGATTTTAATGTGCAAAGATATATAAGTTACATATTATTGTAAGGGTTTAGAGTAAATATTTCTTTATTAATTAATCAACATCAAAAAAGGAGAATTGAATTCTCCTTTTTTCTATATTTGTGTGAATCTTAAATAAGTATAGCAAAAGTGCAACAGCACCAATCAATACATATTTATTCTTTTTATTTACCTTGTTGCTCTTTAGCTTTATAAGCTATTCCATAAAAACGTATCTGCTTTATCACTGCAAGCAGTCCATTGGATCGAGTTGGAGAAAGATGCTCTGTAAGCCCTATATCTTCTAGAAAGTGTAGTTTTGCATCAATTATCTCATCAGGTGTTCTACCTGAAAAGACTTTTAGCACAAGAGCCAACAATCCTTTAACAATAACGGCATCACTTTCTGCACTAAAGTACAATTTGCCATCTTTGTAATCTGTTTGCAACCAAACACGACTTTGGCATCCCTCAATTATATTCTCAGGTGTTTTATATACCTGATCTAACTTTTCAAGTGAATTACCTTGCTCAATTATAAGAGCATATTTATCCATCCAGTCGTCAAACATTGAAAACTCATCTATTATCTCTTCTTGTACTTGTTCTATAGTTTGCATAATCTCTATTTTTGTATTTAAAATATTACCTACAATAGGTTTTTTATTCTTCTGTGTATATCACTTCCATCACAGTTTGGCCCACAGCCTTCAGCGTAGCTTTTTCAATAACATCCATATTATCATTGTGAGTATGCCAAAAATTGCCAAACCCATGAGGTGTATCATCCGAAGTATGAATAATGTTTATGCTTGGAGCACGCCGAGATTGATTTACAGCTACGTGGTCATCAATAATATATCCTCCTTTTCTATTTATGAAAAAACTACCATAACCTAAACGCAAAGCAGATCTCCACACTTTTTCGGTTATATTTGAAGCGTATTTAACCGAATAACCCTCTTTATAAAAAGTAGCGTTTGATGCGCCTACCATATCAAGAAGAATACCATACTTAGCACGATAATTAGGTGTGTGAGGATTCTTAGCCCAATATTGCGAGCCTAAACAATACCAGTCTCCTGACACTTGATTTTGGTCATAGCTTGGTTGCCCCCAATCTTCTGCATCAAAAAAAATAATATCTATTCCTACGTCTATAGGCTTACTATTTAGTTGGCGAGCTATTTCAAGCAGCACCCCCACTCCACTAGCACCATCATTTGCACCTAATATAGGTTGGGTTTGTTTAGTTTTGGTTGGTTCTTGATCAGCAAAAGGACGAGTATCCCAATGTGCAAAAAGAAGAATTCTCTTTTTATTTTCAGAATTGTAGACTCCTATTATATTACGTGCATTTAATTCTGTTCGATCATAAGTTTTAAGTGTTGTTTTTTGCTCTATCACCTCTGCACCAAACTTTTTCAGCTTTGATACAAGATAATCACCACATTCAATATGCGCAGCACTATTGGGTATGCGTGGACCAAAATCAACTTGTTCTTTCACAAACATATAAGCACTATCTTCATTAAACTCTGGAGAGACTTGATTATATGACATTACTGTAGGCGTATCAGTTATAGTTTTACTAGATTGGCAAGAGCTACACGATGCCAAAAGTAGCAAAACAACTAAAAGCAATAAGATGTATGACAGTTTTTTGTATAGTCTCACAATACTATTATTGATTCTTATGATATGAAAACTCTGATATACCCATGCTTTTATATGTTTCTTTCAAGGCTTGCTCGTCATCTGAGATTACAAGCAACTTATCACCTACACATAGCTTTGTTTGCCCTGTGGGTATGAAGTAACTTTCACCACGTTTCACCATTACAGCAAGCGTTTTGTTTGGAAGAGGCATTTCCATGAGATTTTTACCATGCTTAATAGTGTCTTCGGTAATAAGTATCTCGGTCATTGCCGATTTTATCTCTTCAGAAAACTCAACATCAAAGTCTTCAAAACTACGGTATTGCACAGGTTGTTTTGAAAGCTTAAGCCTCGATGCTACACGATTCAAAAAAGTGCCTTGCAGTATTAAAGAGACAAGCGTAATAATAAACACAATATTAAACAACCATCTAGCATGAGGCACTTCTGCTGCCAAGGCAAGAATAGCAAAAATGATAGGCACTGCTCCTCTCAAGCCCACCCACGATATAAACGCTTTGTCGCGTGATGATATTTGTTTAAAAGGAATTAAGCACAAATAAACGCTTAGTGGGCGAGCAACAATAATGATGAAAAAAGAGATGATTAAACCTGGAATCAAAACATTAGTGCTTAACAATTCTAGGGGGTTTACTAAAAGTCCTAATGTTAAGAATAATAATATCTGACTCATCCATGCTAAACCATCCATAAATCGCATAGAGGTGCGTTTATGTACAAATTTAGAATTCCCTATAACAAGCCCTGCAATATAAATAGCTAAGTATCCGTTACCTTTAAGAAAATAGGTAAGAGAAAAAATAAACATGCCCAATGTAAAAAGAA
>CAZBVD010000010.1:0-20245 GCA_964495235.1 uncultured Dysgonomonadaceae bacterium
GCTCCGTACTCTTCAAAAAGTTCTTTTAGGTCGGCTTCGCTAATTTGGTAGCTTAGGCCTGCAACAAAAATGTTCATGTAATAATAATTAATTGTAAAAAAATTGAATTTGTGCATTCATTTGAATCTGAGGAGAGAGAAATAAGTATTTGAACAATGAATGTTGAAAACGTTAAGACCTAAACCGGATATAAACTAATGCGCTACAAAGATAGGTATAATTATATCCCTTGCAACTATTTAGTGCTTTAATTTTCAATTATCTCATCTTTTTCTCCATTTATCCTCTTTTTTGCTCTATTTCAGGCATTTTAATGGTGTTAATTATAAAAATAGAGGTCGCAAAAATAATAAGAGGACACAAAAACAATTAGAGTGGTAATGATTGATTTTCCGCTACTTTCAAAAAAACTTATATTTTGTCCTTATAAAGAAGAAAACGAACTAAGTATCACCCTGACTAAACTAAACGCAAAATAGCAGTATTAATAGAAGCAATAAATACAGTTGTAAACAACAATTCATTAATAAGAGACAAATGTTGAAGAACAATTTTTAAAGAATGTTCCATCACAAACATATTGCAGCGATGATCTTGTTCATCGACTTGAATCTTTGGAACAGATATCTGCAAACAACTACATTCACTATCTAACAAAAGACCTAGAGCTTACCTACCTCGATGAAAATGAGAAGGCAGTTGATTTTGTAGTAGTAGATATGTTGAAGGGTCCTACAACTAGTTGTGACTGGATTCGCTTTAAAAGAGACAAGCTATTTGCGCATAGAGAAGAGTTTAATAAATCGGACGAAGACTTTTCTGCAGCTTGGCGAAAAGGGGACTTTGAAGGCAAAGACAATGAATACATTGTGGAGATAGAGCAAGGTGAAAGTACAAGTGGGGATGATTTCTACGAAGAAGACATTGCCACACCCTATGAATGGTCGCCTGATAAAGCAATATATACATCTACTTATCATCCAAACCGCAGGAGCGACCTTGAAGAGGTTAGCAGAACGAAGTATGTGATAACCTATAAAAACAAAGAGACTGGTGAGCTACACGAAGTGGAAAAACGCAGATGGATAGGAAAAGACGCCTTCAAAAAAAACCAAGGAAAAGATTACAAAGGAGCTCAGAAAAATCATTAGTAAATAAATACCACCAAATAGTTATAATATTTACAATAGCAAGCCTCTTTGGTTTGCTATTGTTGTATATAGCCCAACCCTTGACACACAATTAACCATTAAAACTAATCTGTTTAATAGATAAAACAGCATGACATTAAAAACATCAAAGATTATCCTTATCTGTCTTTTGGCAACAGTTCTACTATTCTTATTTTCTACCAATACAAAAACAGAAAGTCGTCACAAGTGCAACAAGCAACAGAAAAAGAGAGAAAAAAAGCCCTGTTGTAATATGAAAAACAATACTGAGTTCAACAGAGAAGAGAAAACTGTAACACTGCTGTATGCTAAAAATGGAATTACTGAAAAACGCATATACAAGCGCAATCCAAAACAAGATGAATTGCAATTTGAAATAATAGAAGGGAAATACAAAGAGTTTTTCTATACTTTTGATAACTCTTGGGGTGAAGAATTAGCAGATTCTTACCTCGATGAATTTCATGAGGAAATAAACAATGGTGTCGACTTGTATTCTAATGAGCTAATGAAGGAAGTAATGAATAATTGAACCAAAATCATTCGTCTTTTTCACAGAGTTAATCTATCTTTATTGTTTAATAAAACAGACCTGCCATGATAAATTACAAAAAAGGGGCCTTAATTTACATTGAAAACTTCCACAGCGATGAGTTCAACAAAGAAATAATTGGAAATTACGACTATATTTTAAATGCCTTTAATAGAATTGATATTCCTTTTATTTATCTACCAAAACTATTAACAGATAGTCACTTCAATAGAGTGTTGGAATACAATCACCCCTATCTTAAAGACTCACATCACAACCACACCGATAAGTTGTACCATGTAATAAGCAATAGCCTTAACATAGCAATAGATGGGCCTACACTTATATACCTATCAAATAATGGAGATGTTACACACCAATTTCCCATGCCTATTTCTGAGGTGTTTACTTCACCCAGCAATCTATTTTTATTTGCAGAGCATATAAACAACACAATCCATCCATCCATAGATGAAGCGAAATATATTGAAGAGAGCTCTGATATACTATTTAGAAGAACTGATAAAGAAAAAGATGATGATAGCGATGATGTGCTATTTAGAGATTTTAAAGATGCGCGTTTCTCTTTAAACGAAACTTTCGACTCTCTAGATGAAAGATTACCAACTAAATCATACAAAAAGAAAACAGCACTTGATTCATTCAAGAAAAAAACCCCAGACGATCTTTTTGAAGAACAGGCATTTAATATTCCCCATGATTTACAACAACAAATTGAAGAGCTAAGCGAAGCAGGCTATCTGTCGCACCTAATAAAATACCTAGAGATACTGCAACAGACAACCCAGAAGTTGAGCCGTCTGAAAATTACAGCAGACTATAAGATATACCTAATGGACTACGAAATGAAAGAGGTGAGAATGGCCCCATTGCCTAAAGCACTATATCTTTTATTCTTAAATCATCCGGAAGGCATTTCATTCAAAGGGTTAACAGACTATCGTGAAGAACTTTTGACTATATATAAAAATATATCACAAAGGGAAAACCCTATAAAAGCTAGAACAAGTATTAAAAAACTCACTGATCCTTTTGACAATTCCGTTCATGAAAAATGCTCTAGAATAAGAGAAGCATTCCTAAGAGTAGTCGCAGACGATATTGCACAAAACTATTATATAACTGGTGGCAGGGGTGAAGATAAAAAGGTGTTACTAGACAGAGAATTACTCATATACGACAAGTGAACAACATTGCAAGGCTTGCAAATCTTCAAACTCAATTCTTATTACTCATATCTTTGTGGAACAAACATTTTAAAAATAAATAGATATGAAAAAGAATTATTTGAGGATTATTTTTGTTATTGACGAAAGCGGTTCAATGCAAGGTTCACAAACAGATGTTATTGGAGGATTCAATAACTTTATTGAAGATCAAAAAACAAAACCTTATGGTAAAGTTGATGTCACACTCTACAAGTTTAACAACGAGAGCAGTAGAATATTCAACGACCTGCCGCTAGAGAAAATTCGAACATTAAACATAAGAGATTACAATCCAGGAGGACTAACTGCTCTTTATGATACAATTGGAATTGCCATAAACGAAGCCGAGAATCATAATGAGCACATAAGAAAAGAAGAGAAACCAGATATGACGATGATGGTTATAATAACTGATGGACAGGAAAATGCTTCTCGCGAATACAGTGCACACACTGTGAAACAATTGATTGAGAAACATGAAAGAAACGAAGATTGGCAATTTATTTATTTAGGTGCAGACCTTAGCAACTTTTCCGATGCTGACGACTTGGGCATTAGACACAGGGCATCATCGCGCAAAGCTAACCTGAAAGAAAAATTTGGGAAGGTTTCTGAGCATACAGTTTTTTTCAGGAGTGCTAATCTGCATCAAGACATAGATTTATTGATGAAAGACTTCATTGATGATTTGGAGGATGAAGAGAATAAAAAATAACAGATGTAATATTTTAAGAAATGTGTAATATTCATTCCTTCCTCTACATAGTATTCTGCTTAGCTTAATAATACGTAGAGAAAGGAGTTTTTATTTCTATGATACTGCTTATAATAGATTAATAGATTTTGAAACAATAAAAGGCTGGGTTTGGCTAAGAGCTAAAATATTGCTTTATATATATGGGGTTCAGAGTACTCAAGTTTATATATGTAATTTTAAAAGCTTGCCTTTTTAAAAACCTTTTCTTTGATTAAATAAACAGACAATTAAAATGAAAAAGCATTAAAACCTATCGTCAATTTTAGAACAGGATAAAATTTGAAGCTTTCTACTTTATTATTTATATCATCTATTACAATGCCAACTTCTTTATCTATATCATTATAAATAGTTGTTACCTCGCTATTTATTTCGTTAAAATACATATCCTTATGCTCTTGGGTAACATTTGGCCCAAAATCTATGCTGCCTGCGTTTAGTCCAGTGGGCATAGTATGCTTTAAAGTAAAGCTGCCTATATAATAAGCTCCAAGCTCTAAGGCAAAAGAAACTCTTTTATTTTGAGGCACAAAACTACCCAACCCAATACCTACATAAGGTATTATTGAGTTTTTGTAATCAATATCGATAATGAAGGGACCTACATCACTTTTATGAATTATAGGTTTGACCATTCCAACGGTTGGTACATCTCCACCTTTAAACATAATATCAGTTGCTAGTAATCCTGTTACATCTGAGGAAAACAGAGACTTTCCAACTCCTGCTGTCACATAAAATAGTTTGAAAGGCTGATATCCTACAGCCACAGATATCGATCCAGTTTTAAAATTACCCTCGGTATTAAATACTATATCACTACCGTATGGGTTAGTTATTACAACATTGGGATCTTCACCAATAAAGGTTTCAATCCTATCTGACGAAAGATTAAAAGAAAGATACTCAGCACCTGCTTTAATGGCAAATCTCTTTGTTGGTCGGTAATAGATATCACCGCCAAAGCCATTTGTTGATGCTTTAAGAGAAACACCAACTTGCTTATCACCCACCCCTGTTTGAGAAAAAGACAATGTGGTAAACAACACAGCTATAGTTAGTAAATAAGTTTTTTTGCCCATGACCTTCTGCTTTTAATTGTTTTTTTCAATAACAACAAAGACCGTCCATTGTTCATGATGTTTAACTATCTGAAAATATTTTAATCCTTTTGCTTCAACAAATATAGTTGATTCTCTCATTAATCATGAACAAAGAAAATTGCTCTATAAAGTCCATCTACTATACACAAATGAACATTCTTTCCAATAATTGGTTACAATAAGCACTATTGCATCACAATGCTTTGTATTAACACGTATGCTAAAAAGAAATTAAGAATTGCACCGAAAACAAAAATATAGTTTATTGGTGCAACCTTTTGAAGTTATAATCGTCTATTATAATAGAAACAATATAAAATTACAAACTAAAACATACAATTATGAAGAAATTATTATTTGCATTAGCTATAATGCCACTGCTTATTGTGGCGTGCTCTAGCGACGATGATATTCCATCGAGCAATGGTTTTGACTACTCCTTAGATATGCTTTATGGCGAATGGTGCTTTACGGGTGTAGAGGTAGATGGTGTTCCGATAGATCTAACAGAACCAAAAATAGAACTACATGTTCCACCCACCTATTTAACTTTTAACGAAGATGGTAAAACTCTTATTGCTGAAGGTATATTTGGTGAGGGTAATGGAAAATACAGCACAAATAAAAAAACAATAAACATAGCTATTGGTAATAATAGAAGCTATTTTGATGTGACTTCGTTGGGAGCAACAACTGCAAAAATAAAACTAGACGCTAAATATTTGTCGCACCTACCTCTTATTAATAATAAAATGGGAATGCTAACTGTGACCTTGAAAAAAGACTATAAGCGCACCAATGATTTTGACTATAATATAAACATGCTTTACGGAAAATGGCGTGCCATTAGCATGGAGGGGGTGTACGATAACCCTATTGACTTGAAAAATCCGGTAACTGAGAAAATATACAAACCAACCTTTCTTACATTTGAAGAAAAAGGTGTTTACACCATCAAAGGTTTTCTTGGAGAAGGTGTAGGAAAATATGTTACTGAGGATGAAAATATTTACACGCTAGTAAACAATAAAAACATTGATTTTGAAGTAACTGCATTACAAGAAAACAGAGCACGAATTGTTTTGGAGACAATTGATATTAACGTTCAAGATGATGACCTCAAAGCTGTAGAAAAAGTAACAGTGACACTAGAGAAACAACCAGAGTAAAATATACAAACACCCATTTAGAGGTGTTGTAATTACAATACAATAATATAATCGAAGCGAGGAAGTAGAAATACTTTACTCGCTTCTTTTTTTGGCGAATACTAAAGCCTATAAATATAAAAAAACAAAGATTATCACCTTTAGGAAAAATATGAGTCAAAAGCCAAATCCACGGTACAAGATCTAAAAAAAGAGCTAATCGTCAAATCAACGACGCAAGATTGGAAGAATATAAGATAAAAGTTGAATCTACGACGCCATATTTCAGCTCTATGACATGAATTTCTGAGCTAGCTTTGAGATTGGAAACTGTGCAACACTTTGTGTATAACTCTCAATATCCACTCATATTTTTAATCGAGCGCAGACTTTTTCACCTTTTTTTTAATTAAAGAATAACAGCCCATCACCACTTAGATTAAACAGCTATAACGCATTATAATAGAAACACTTAAACGCAACATAAAGTGTTTCACCAATTGTTACAGCAATGAAATAAACTCCTAAAATTCTTTAATCAAAAGAAAAGAACTCTTATCCACGCAACGTTTCTCTATAATATTCATCTATTACACTGAGAACAGAAATTATTTAATTTATTCAAAAAAAACAATTATGAGAAAAATTTTAATTGCATTGGCTGTTTTGCCATTGCTAGCATTTGTAAGTTGCTCAAACGACGATGACGACAAAGTAAACATACCCAAAATTGATTTTGACCACAATATTGAGTTGCTTTATGGCCAATGGCGTGCTACTGGTGTAGAGTTGGGCGAATTAGTTATAGATTTAACTGTAACAAACGAAGAAGGAGAATTAGTATTTACGCCTACTTATGTTTCATTCGCAGAGAATGGTTCTTTTTCTAGTTCAGGTCTTATTGGTGAAGCCATAGGTGAGTATACTACTAAAGACAAAACAATTGTTGCTGCTGTTGGCGAAAACAAAGAACACAAAATGAGCTTCGAAATGACTGACCTTAGCGCAGAAACAGCAAAAATTGTAATTGATGCAAGCGCGTTGGACATAGACATGATTCCTGAAGGATTGGGAAATGTGACAGTGGTATTGACCAAACAAGCAAAAGAAGAAAAGTAAAAACAATAATAATATATATTATTAGACGGAATGCCTAATTAGTGGCATTAAATCTAAACACTCTGTTCTTTTTAAGGGCGATAAAAGTAAAATAAATACTTTTATCGCCTTTTTTTTGGTAGATGACAGGCTTAGTTTTAGATATTAGCATTTAATTATATAAAGCTACTACCATGAATTACTTGACACCCCTCTCTGCCCCAATATACTTTAGAAATAAGATAATTATTGACAGGTATAAACAATATGTTTGCCTTTGGCGTAAACTTTTTTAAGGCTTACGTGTTTAATAATTTAAGCACACTTAAATAATCATCAATAAACTACTACTACAATGTCAATATCAATAGAGAATTTTGTAAAGACAATCTATTTGCAAGAGCAACGGATGGCCGAAGACACACGTCCAAGCACTTTGGCCAAGCTGCTTGATATAAGCAATGCTGCCACTACTGACATGGCACGAAGTTTGGCACAAAAAAACCTGGTGAACTACACCAAGTATCAAAAACTATCTCTCACGCCCGAAGGCAAAAAGCTTGCACTAAGCATATTGCGCAAACACAGATTGTGGGAAGCTTTTTTGAGTCAAACATTAAACCTCTCGCTTCACGAAATACACAAGGAAGCTGAGGTATTGGAGCATGCAACGTCTGATTTTCTGGCCGACAAAATAGATGAATATCTAAACTATCCTGAAGCAGACCCACATGGCGACCCCATACCTTGTAGCGATGGCAAAGAAAAAGTGAAGAGCGATGCTATTGTATTATCAGAAGCCGAAATAGACAAAGAGTATAGTATAGTACGACTGTTTAGCTCAAACCCCAACTTCTTTGACTTTTGCACATCAAACAACATTGCTATAGGAACAACATTGCGAGTAGAAAAGACCTTTGAAGAGATGAAAATGATGGAGGTAAGCATTGGTGAGAAAAAACTGCTGCTAAACGAAGAGTTTACAAATATAATCTACATAGAAACAATAAATAAATAAATAAAGATGACAAAGAGAATAATAATTCTAATAATAACAATGGCCACTTTTTCGGCTTCATCTCTAGTATGGGGGCAAGCTGAAAAAACTGATGCTAATGTGTTTGGCGATGTGAAATCGGATGGCGAACATGTACCTTTTGCAAATATACTTGTGAAAGGAACAAACAGAGGTATATCTACAGACGAAACTGGACATTATATGCTAATAGATCTCCCCGAAGGGAAGCATACACTTGTGGCTAAATTTATTGGTTACAAAGATCAAGAAAAAGAGATTGAAACAGTAAAAGGAGAAACTATTAATGTAAACTTTGAGTTGAAAAAAGAGGTTATGTCGCTAGACGAAGTAGTGGTGACTGGCACAAAAACTTTTCAACGCAAAACACAAGCACCAGTAATTGTAAATGTATTGGGTAAAGGCACACTTGAAGCTGTAGAAGCCAATAATATTGCCGAAGGACTGAATTTTCAACCTGGATTGAGAGTGGAAACAGACTGCCAAACATGTAACTATACACAATTGCGCATGAACGGATTAGGTGGTAGCTACTCACAAATACTTATGAATAGCCGACCCATATTTAGCCCCCTGCTTGGCTTGTATGGTTTGGAACAAATTCCTGCCAACATGGTAGAGCGCATAGAAGTAGTTCGTGGTGGCGGTTCGGCGCTATATGGTTCAAGTGCTATTGGCGGAACAGTTAATGTGATAACACAAATACCTCAAAGCAATTCGTATGATATGAGTTATACCTACCACAACATCAACGGCAGAGCCAATGACAATGTGCTGAATGCAAATATAAGCATGGTGAATAAGAAGAGAAATGCGGGAGCTGTAATATTTGTGAGCCATAGAGATAGAGAGCAATACGACCATGAAGGATTAACACTGAAGTCTGATGGGTCCACAATAAAAGAACGCGACAACTACTCTGAGCTGCCTAAACTTGAAAACAACTCGTTTGGGGCAAACCTCTTTTACAAGCCAACTCACAATCAGAAGTTGGAACTCAACTTCACAAGCATGTATGAATATAGATACGGTGGTGAGATGACAGATAAATTGGCTCACTTGGCCAAACAATCGGAAGAGCGAATACACAACATATTGATGGGTGGATTGGATTATGAGATACAATTTAATAACAACCTAACCTCTCTTAATGCTTATGTGGCTGGACAAAAGACCAAACGCGACCACTACACAGGGTTATATCCCGAAAGCGATGAGTTTGACACAACAGAGGAGTTTGAGGATGCTCTATTTGAACATTTATCAAATCCTCCTTACGGAAAAACAGATAATACAACCATGCAAAGTGGTGTGAATGTAAATCATAATCTTACAGATTTCTTTTCGGGCAGCAATCAGCTGACAGCTGGTGTAGAGTATTTGTATGACGAGGTGGTTGACTCAATACCTCAATACAACTATGAAATAGACCAGCAGAGCAAAAACTTTGGGGCATTTCTACAGAGTGATTGGAGAATAAATAGGGAGTTCACTTTGCTTACAGGTGTAAGAGCTGACAAACACAATTTCTTGGACAATGTAATTTTGAGTCCACGCATGTCATTCCTATACAAGCTGAAAGATTATACACAGTTTAGAGCTACTTGGGGATCAGGGTTTCGTGCACCACAAGCATTCGACTCCGACTTGCATATTGCTTTTGCTGGTGGAGGTGTATCGCGCATTACCCTAGACCCTGATTTAGAAGCAGAGCGTTCTAATAGTTTTAGTGGGTCGGTCAACTTTGACAAACCTACCGAATTATACATCTTTGGACTAACACTTGAAGGATTTTACACGCGATTGAAAGATGCTTTCTACCTGCAACCAATGGGAGCAGACGATAGAGGTGAACTATTTGAAAAAAGAAATGGGCCAACTGCAGTTGTAAAAGGATTTACAATAGAAGCTCGAGCCAACTACAACAGAATGGCACAACTAGAAGCTGGTTTCACGTTACAAAGCAGCAAGTACAACAAAGCTATTGCGCACTTTGATGAACAACTCGAAGGAAAACGCGAGTTTATGCGCAGTCCCAATCAATATGGCTATGCAGTGTTTACACTTACTCCTACCAAAAACTTTTCTGCATCGTTAAGTGGTATCTATACAGGCAAAATGACCCTCGCTAAGTTTTCGCCTAACGAAGATTGGGCACCAAATGAATACAAAGAATCATCTTCGTTTGGAGAATTAAACCTAAAATTGGGTTACACCATACCTGTAGAAAAAGTAAACTCAGGAGTAGAAATATTTGGCGGCATTAAAAACATTACCAACTACTTTCAATCAGACTCTGATAACTTTAAAAACAGAGATAGCGACTATATGTATGGGCCATCACAACCAAGAACTATATACATGGGGATTAGGCTGAAATCTATTTAATCTAATTCTACTCCTCCTTTAATAAGTAAAACCGCAACTAAGAATTGAATCGTAGTTGCGTTTTTTTTATTTTGTATAATGCCGATCGCGCCTATTTGTAATCGAAAACGGTATGTTCAAAAGTCGTTGCATGAAACGCCTCTACAGCAGTTCTCTGTTTCTTTTGTATTTGCATCAAAGCGGAAGGCGAATCCAATTCACTCCTACAAAGCTATTCTATTAAGCCATTTTCAATTAGCCCAACTTTTAATTTTTAACTCCTTATTCGTCACCCTCTACAAAATAAGCAGATGGTGTTTGCAATGAAGGAAATACCCTGCGAACATTCTCTGCTATCTGCTTGGCAAACTCCTCTAAATCTATGTTCAAAGCATCGGCTATTTGCTTATATACATCTCTAATATCTGTTTCGGCCTCATCTGTTTCGCAGAAAACAGATTCTTTAGGAATGAATTCAAGCGAGTCGACATTGAACTTGTCGCCTATTGAAAACATAAAGCCAGCCTTCGCCATTTGTTGCGCAACCTGAGGGTTAGCTCTGAAACCATGAATAATCCATGGCTGTGTTGGATTGATCTCTTTACGAATATGATAGAGTTGTTCCCATGCTTTAACCGCATGAATGATAAGTGGCTTTTTTAATTGTTCTGAAAGCTCAATGTGACGTTTAAAAACTGGTGTTTGAACACTAAACGATGGACCTTTTATTTTATCTAATCCTGTTTCTCCAATTGCAATAATACGCGGATCGGAAGCAATTTCTGTCAGATACCTCATTTGAGCATCGCTATCCTCTGAATACCAAGGATGGATTCCACACGAAAAACTATGACGCTTATAAGTAACTTTAGCTACTTCAAATTCTAAAGGATATACATCTAAGATACATGAATGATACGGGTCGTCGTTATCTTCTAATAAAATTTGGTGTGTATGAATATCAAATAGCTCCATAGTTATCTGTAATAAGTTTGCGCACGAAAGGTATTGTTTATAGTTGGATAGGTTATGAGTATTTTCGGAAATATGAATTATTTGCTGTGTATGCTTTATGGCACGGGATCGTAACCATGTCCGCCCCAAGGATGACAACGCCCTATCCGTTTGGCCGCTAAAAAAGACCCTTTAAAAGGACCGTGCTTTTTAATAGCCTCTATAGCATATTGCGAACAAGTAGGTGTGTACCTACAAGTTGCAGGCAATAGTGGAGAAATAGCATATCGGTAGACATGAATGGGTGCTATTAATACCTTTTCTCCTATTTTACTTAACTTGCTCACTTTCCTCTGTTTTTTTAATGCGGATTGCAATTTGCTTTAATGCTTTCTGCATTGCTTTTTGCATCTCTACATAGTCAGACCCTGTATCTTTTACATATACAAAAGCTATATCCAATGATTGATTGCCAAGGTTGATATCATGTACAAGCTCTTTGTTGAGCCTATATGATTCACGTATCAACCGTTTGACACGATTGCGATGGACAGCTTTTTTAATTCTTTTCTTGGGTACAGTTACTAATATAGAACAGCTGGCTATAGAGCTTTGTTCATGCTGCAGATAGACAACCCTAAGGGGATAACTAATAAAACTTTTGCTAGATGCAAAGAGAGCATCAACACGCTTTGCACCAGTCACACGTTCTGCTTTAGTGAATGTATATCTCTCTTCAGTATGGGTCATATTAAAACAAAGCTAAGATACAAAAGCAATGCTTCTGTATGATATGAGAATCTGTAAGACCTATAGTGCTCTGTTTTCATTGTTTTTTTTAAAAACATATTTTAATTGAAGAAAGCGGTAATAGTCTATTGGTTAAGAACACTTCAAAGTGTTTCTTTATTAGCTATTCTGCTTATGATTTTCTGTCAAAAACTCATCGAGTGCTGCAGTCATTGAAGGTACACCAGGAGCTGGAGCTTCTATATCTAATTTTACTCCTAACTCTTTGAGTGAGTCGGCAGTTGCTTTACCAAAACAGCCCACAGCCATTTGATTTTCAACAAAATCGGGGAAGTTTTTCATTACTGCAGATACTCCAAGCGGACTGAAGAAAATAAGTAAATCGTAATCTAGTTTTTCTCCTTCTTCAAAGTCATTACTCACTGTACGATACATTACACTTTTGGTGTAATCAAGCTTCTTGCTTTCTAGAACACTAGCTACATCATCGTTGTGCTGCTCTGAAACAGGAAATAGGAACTTCTCTTTGCTGTGTTTTGTAAATGTGGCTGAGAGACCTTCAATCTTACCTGTTTTGCTGAAAAATATTCTACGCTTGCGATAAACAATATACTTTTGTAGATAGAGAGCTGTTGATTCTGAACTGCAAAAGTACTTCATTGTCTCTGGCATAGTGATGCGTAACTCTTCGCAAATAGAAAAGAAGTTGTCAACAGCAGTGCGCGATGTAAAAACAATGGCAGTGTAATCTAAAATTTGAATGCGCTGTTGTCTAAAGTCCTTTGCGGATACTCCTTCTATTTTAATAAAAGGACGAAAATCGATCTCTACCTTATGCTTTTCAGCAATTTCAAAATAGGGAGACTTGTCATTGGTAGGTTTTGGTTGCGAAACAAGTATCTTTTTTACTTTCGAGCTCATATAATGCTTGTGGGTAATATAATAATAGTCTAAATATACATTAATTGATTAAAACAACTGCCTTATACAACAATAAATAGGGCATTATTTCAATTCCGCAAAGATAGACAAAAAAATAGAATCCACCAATGTGAGCCTTAGCGAAAAAAAAGAAAGCCTGTATAATTACTGTTATACGACCAGCAATGAAAACAGCTAAGAGAAACAATAGCACATACACTTTCACTTCGGGTATATAGATATAAGCAAGAATAGGAAGAAAGCTTAAAACACCAGTAAAATAGACGACACTGAGATAAGTTTTGATTAAAGCATTAATTTTCGATTTTGAAAAAACACCACCCATAAGACTATAAAACAAAAACTTAACTAGAACAAATAGTATAATACCTGCAAATATTTGAAAGAACAAAAACAGGTAATCATTACTGCTATGGTAATGATTGAAACTATGAACGGCAAAATCAAAAAAGAGAATAGAATAGAGAACAAAGGTTTGCAAAACATAAAACAACTTACTCCACGCATCAATAGTTGTGGTTGGCTGACTATCTAGTTTTTTGCTCTTGCTATTAATACTAAACATACTTCTCACGCCAGAAAAATGAGAGAGCCCACTATTAATGAAAACAAATGCAGAAAGAATAAACAAAACAGCAAAGATTATAAATAGAATCCCCCCAACTTGTTGCATAAACGGACGCGGCACTCCCTCTAGACCAGACATAACAGCTTCATGACCCATTGCACCAATATTGAAAAAATTTTTTGATGAGTCAAAAGGTAAATACTGATAAGACATGAAGCCATTTGCGGGAATAGTATCTATACTCGCTACAACATTCTCCCTTAGCATGAAAGGAATAGAGTCGGTGTCTTGCAACAACAAATTAATCACTTATTGATTCTCTTAGATAGTTAATTATTGAATGGATTATGCATTTTCTTCAAACTTGGTTAAATGCGAAAAGGTAATTGTTTCTTTTCTTATCTCATCAATGGCTTCTTCAGGTGTGTCTACTACGCACCACATATTACGATAGCGCTCGTGCATGAAGTTTTGTTCAATCATATCGTCTAGCAACAGTAGCAGCTTGCTGTAATAGTTGTTGGTATTGAGAATAACTATGGGATGATTGTACAATCCTAACTGTTTCCAAGTAATTATCTCCAACAACTCCTCAAGTGTGCCCACACCACCTGGCAATGCTATAACAGCATTTGAGAGGTCGGCCATTTTCTGTTTACGCTGGTGCATTGATGCAGTTACAATCTGCTCGGTTAGGTTTGGATGTCCCCAACCCGAGTCAATCATAAATTTAGGAATTACACCTTTTACTCTCCCCTTGTGCTGTAAAACCGAATCGATAACTGCACCCATCAATCCTAAACCTCCACCCCCATTTATACAAGTGATGTTGTTTTTTGCAAGCAGTTCACCTAACCGAGCTGCTGCATCAACATATACTTGATCAATTGCTGCGCTTGATGCACTATAAACTACTACACCAAAATCTTCGGTAGCAAATGAGGAATTTGTATTATTATTCATATATATTTTAAATTTACAGTTGTGAATGTTACATGCTATTAAGTCTTTGGTCTTTATATTGCAAAGACTTACTACTACACAATTCCAAAGGCTTGCTTCACCTTATCCACAAAATCTAACTTCTCCCATGTAAAAAGCTCTACTTCCATTTCTATAGCCTCTTCCATGTAGCGCGACTTAAAGGTCTTTGTCACTACCTTTGGCTCTCTTCCCATATGACCATATGATGCAGTTTCTAAATAGATTGGTTTGCGCAACTTCAAGCGTTCCTCTATTGCTTTTGGTCGCATATCGAACAATTCTTTAACTTTTTCAGCAATAGCAATGTCTGAGATGCCCAGTTTAGACTTGCCATATGTGTCTATATATATACTCATAGGCTCTGCTACACCAATGGCATAAGCTACTTGTATTAACACTTCTGACGAAACACCCGCTGCAACAAGATTTTTAGCAATATGGCGCGCTGCATAAGCTGCTGAGCGGTCTACTTTTGATGGGTCTTTGCCAGAAAAAGCCCCTCCACCATGCGATGCTTTACCACCATAGGTGTCCACAATTATTTTTCGTCCTGTTAAACCTGTATCTCCGTGTGGACCGCCAATAACAAACTTGCCTGTTGGGTTTACGTGATAGATAATATCATCGTTAAACAAAGAGTAGATGTTTTTCTTGTCGGCATACTTGGCTTTTACTCTTGGCACAAGTATCTCTATAACATCTTTTCTTATTCTGTCTTGCATTGCTTTATCAGCATCAATTGCTACTTGAACACTATCACCTTTAGGTTTCTCAAACTCGTCGTGCTGTGTAGAAAGCACAATGGTATGAATGCTTATGGGTGTTCCATCTTCTTCATACTCTATGGTAACTTGCGATTTTGAATCAGGGCGAAGATAGGGCATCAAATGCAATTCGTTTTTACGAATATAGGCCAATTCTAATAGTAGTGCATGACTAAGATCAAGTGGCAATGGCATGTAATTATCGGTTTCGTCGGTGGCATAACCAAACATCATTCCTTGGTCGCCCGCACCTTGCTCCATTGGATCTTCTCTTGTAATCCCTCTGTTTATATCGTCAGATTGCTCATGAATGCTAGAGAAAACTCCACACGATTCGGCTTCAAAACGATAAGCACTTTTTGTATAACCTATATCAGCAATTACCTTGCGTGCCACTTCTGACACATCAACATAAGCTTTTGATTTAACCTCGCCCGCCAATATTACTTGACCTGTTGTAACCAATGTTTCGCACGCAACTTTTGAGTTGCTGTCATAGGCCATGAATTCATCTAACAACGCATCAGATATTTGATCGGCTACTTTATCTGGGTGCCCTTCTGAAACTGATTCTGAAGTAAATAAATAACTCATAATCTTTATTATTTAAAAAAATGAAACAAACAACAAGCGGGAAGAAAAGTAAAAACGTGCGAAGAAAAGAATATGGCATTGTTTTTAGCATTTTTTTCTGTGGTTGCAAGCTATTCAAATCTCTCCACCTTGTTTTGAAAGTGTAAAGATAAAAACAATTTATCGTTTTGGTGCAACTATTGGAACCAAAAGCCTATTTTTTAACAATGCTTCATTGCCAACAATTGAAACGCGTATATATTGTTAAAAGCCTCATTAAAAGATGATAGGTTATAAAGGATTGATTACTTTTGCAGCATAAATAAAAACTAGATTACCTGTGTATGTCTTTTTCATCTTATTCTAAATCAATTCTTTTCACCATTATGGTGCTTGTTTTGGCTTCATGTGCATCAAAGAAGAGCACCGTTGCCGATAAAACTATGAGGCTAAGATTTGATATTGTAGATTATGGTAAAAAACACCTACATAAGCCTTACCAATATGGAGGAAGAGGACCCAACTCTTTTGATTGTTCGGGTTATACTTCATTTGTGTTTGGCAAGTTTGGCTTCAACCTCCACGATAGCTCAGAAGGGCAAGCCCGCCAAGGCATTACAATATATAAGAAAGATGAACTGAAGATTGGCGATTTAGTGTTTTTTGAAGGACGCAGCAGGAATGGTAGAATAGGACATGTGGGCATTGTGAGCGATATCCGCAGGCATGGAAAATTTAATTTTATACATGCCTCAACAAGTAATGGAGTAATCATCACCTCATCTGACGAGCCTTACTACAAAGAGCGTTACTTAAGTGGAGGAAGAATTATAAAAGATACCCCAAAAAGAACTGAAGAGCCCAACACAGAAGAGCGTGCTATAGCAGAAAGTAACTACATAAAAGCACAAGAACACATTATATATAAAGAGACTGACGATGGATTTGTGGCCATAAATACTAAAACAGGCAAACCTGTTGAAGGAGAATTGGCTGTTTCTGCAGAACAATCGCCTAAACCTGTAAAAAGCAAAAAACCTGAGGATGAGAAGAAGGATAAAAGCGAAATTAGCAAAGCTATTATAAGAGGGTCGGAAGAAGAACTACTTGTAACATCGCATAATCGGATTACTCACAAAGTAAAACCAGGAGAAACGCTCTATTCAATTGCTAAAGAACACAATTGCTCTGTAGAGCAATTAAAGAAATGGAATCCTGAAATTGAAAACAACAGCATAAAAGCTGGTGACAGCTTAGATATTTATAATTAAGCACACAACAACTCCCGCACCTCATACTATTTGTTTTCGTTCCAATAATAACTATCGGCATATATACGTTGGCCAAATATGGCTGTGCCAACACGCACCATGGTAGAACCTTCTTCAATAGCAAACTCAAGATCGTGACTCATACCCATAGACAATTCTTTCATTTCTACACGGGGTATCTTTAAAGCAATAATCTCTTGCTGTATATCTTTCAATAGTTTGAAACAGACACGCACATTCTTTTCCTCAACACTAAACAGCCCAATTGTCATCAAACCCTTTATATGAATATTGGGAAGCTCAGCAACTTTCTTTGCAAGCTCAATTGCTCCATCGGGCGCAATGCCAAACTTGCTCTCTTCGCTGGAGGTATTCACCTGAATGAAAACATCAATCTCTTTTTTCTCAAATTCTAGTCGCGCTTGTAGTTTTTCAGCTAAATCTAATCTATCCACAGATTGAATGCAAGTAACATCATAACGCAATAAATCTTTAATCTTGTTAGTCTGCAAATAACCAATAAAATGCTTTTGGTGTTGCACATTAAGCAAGTCGTTGAATTTACTTTTCAGCTCCTGCGCTCTATTTTCACCAATAAGATGCTCTCCTGATTCTAGGGCAATCTTAATGTTTTCGGCCGAAACAGTTTTTGTAGCCAATAACAGCTTCACCTCTTCTGGTTTTCTACCCACACGAAGAGCAGCTTCAGCTATTCGCATTCTTATTTGGGCTATATTATCTATTATGTGGCTCATAGGGTTATCGTTTTATGAATTGATAGGTACAAATATACTTAATTGACAGACAAATAGCCTTTAAAAAAAACAAAATCTAATAACTAAGCGTTCAATGATACTGCATGTTACTTGTGACAGTGCATTGTTTTGCGTAATTTTACGCACTGAAATTAAAAAAACAAACAAAACAAAATAAATATGATAACTGCAGACCAACTAAAAGATGTGTTGGAGCGCGTGCGCGCGCTGAGGGGGTATCTTTGACATTGATGCCCGAACCATTGAATTAGAAGAAGAAGAACTGCGCTCTCAATCGCCCGACTTTTGGGACGATTCAAAAGCGGCCGAACAGAAGATGCGGGTAATTAAAAGCCTCAAATCATGGATAAATGGATACGAGGAAGTGAAGAACCTTTCGGATGAACTAGAACTGGCTTTCGAGTTTGTGAAAGACGAAATAGTAACCGAAGAAGAAGTAGATAGACTTTACTCACGTGCCAAACGCAAGATTGATGATTTGGAGCTTAAGAACATGCTTCGTCAAGAAGAAGATCAATTAGGTGCTGTGCTAAAAGTAAATGCTGGTGCAGGAGGTACTGAAAGTCAAGATTGGGCAGCAATGTTAGTGCGCATGTATCAACGATGGTGCGAAGACCACAACTATAAAGTAACCGTTACAAACTGGCAAGACGGAGACGACGCAGGCGTAAAAACCGTAACCATGCAAGTGGAAGGCGACCTTGCCTACGGATTCCTCAAGAGTGAAAACGGTGTACATCGCCTTGTGCGCGTGTCGCCATTTAATGCTCAGGGAAAGCGCATGACTTCGTTTGCATCAGTATTTGTTGTGCCATTGGTAGACGATAGTATAGAAATTAATGTAGACCTTAGCAGAATTACTTGGGATACCTTTCGCTCATCGGGTGCAGGTGGTCAGCACGTAAATAAAGTGGAATCGGGAGTGCGTTTGCACTACACCCATGTGGATGAAGATACAGGCGAGGAACAAGAAATTGCAATTGAGAACACCGAAGGACGATCGCAACAAAACAACAGAGAAAATGCTATTCGCTTACTGAAATCACAGCTTTATGAAATAGAACTGGATAAACGTCGTGCTGCGCAAGCTATCATTGAATCGGGAAAGAAAAAGATTGAGTGGGGTTCGCAGATACGTAGCTACGTCTTCGACGATAGACGTGTAAAAGACCATCGTACCAATCACCAAACATCGGATGTGCCAGGTGTTATGGATGGAGATATTGATGATTTCATCAAGGCTTATTTAATGGAGTTTGGTGGCGACACAGCTTCATAAGTTATAGTAAAAGTACAAAGGCAACATTTATAGAACAAGATTAAAAAAACACGTGACAATATGAAAGTAGGAATTATACAACAAGCCAATACAGCTAATATAGAAGAGAATATTGAGAAACTATCAGCATCTATTCGCACACTTGCTAAAGAAGGGGCGGAGCTAATTGTGATGCAAGAAATACACAATGGTTTATACTTTTGCCAAACAGAAGATACCGATGTATTTGACCAAGCCGAAACTATTCCTGGCCCATCTACCGAAATATTTGGCGCATTGGCCAAAGAGCTGGGTGTGGTTATTGTGTTGTCGTTGTTTGAAAAACGTGCTCCTGGATTGTATCACAACACAGCTGTGGTGATGGAGAAAGACGGCAGCATTGCTGGTAAATATCGCAAAATGCATATACCCGATGACCCTGCCTATTACGAGAAATTTTACTTCACGCCAGGCGATATGGGTTTTGAGCCCATTGATACATCAGTTGGCCGTTTAGGTCTATTGATTTGCTGGGACCAATGGTATCCCGAAGCTGCTAGATTGATGGCATTGGCTGGTGCAGAAGTGCTTATCTATCCAACAGCTATTGGTTGGGAATCTACAGATACTGAAGATGAAAAGCAACGCCAACTGGATGCTTGGGTAACTATACAGCGCAGTCATGCTGTAGCTAATGGCCTACCCATGATTTCAGTAAACAGAACTGGGTATGAACCCGACCCATCGGGCCAAACCAATGGTATTACTTTTTGGGGAAACAGTTTTGTATGCGGACCACAAGGAGAAGTGCTTTACACAGCACCTCATCACCAAGATGTGAATTATATTGTGGAAGTGGACAAATCGCGCACTGAGAATGTGCGCCGTTGGTGGCCTTTCTTCCGCGACCGCAGGATTGATGCTTATGATGAATTGACGAAGAGGTATATTGATTAAGATTAG
>CAZBVD010000011.1:0-20146 GCA_964495235.1 uncultured Dysgonomonadaceae bacterium
CGAAATCGCCAGTAATTCCATACTTGCTTAAGTCTAATTTTGTCATTTGTATTAATTTTATTAATAAATTATTCGTATTGATATGTAATCTTTTCAGATACCTATATTGATGAAGGACAAAGATAAATATTATTTTTTTATGGCTCTATTAATTAGAGAAATATTTCTTTAATTAAATATAATTTTTTTGCCCATTGTATATAACACTTTTCCCTGCTAAATAGTTTATATAAATATATATTTCTATTACCTTTGTAGGCAGCTATCTATATTATTGTTAATGTAAACATTACCTTATGAAAATTGTAAATTTTTCAGAACAAAATTCTTTGCTTAATACCTTCGTTAGAGAAATTAGAGATGTAAATATTCAGAATGATCGTTTAAGATTTAGAAAAAATATTGAACGTATTGGAGAAATTATGGCTTATGAAATAAGTAAAGATTTGAACTATACCAATAAAACAATAAAAACACCTCTTGGTGAAACAGATATTAATTTAGTGGAAAATGATATTGTAATTGCTACAATACTTAGAGCTGGGCTTGTTTTTCACCAAGGATTTCTTAATTTTTTTGATGGTGCTGAGAATGCTTTTGTTTCTGCTTATAGAAAATATAAAGAAAATCAACAGTCATTTAATATTCATATTGAATATATTGCTTCACCATTAATTACAGATAAAACATTGATAATTACTGATCCAATGCTTGCAACGGGTGGTAGTATGGAACTCTCTTATCATGCTTTACTTACTAAAGGAAAACCAAAGCATATTCATATTGCTACTATTATAGCTAGTCAACAGTCTATTGATTACTGTAAAGAGAAATTTCCAGAAGCTAACACTACTATTTGGGTTGCGGCTATTGATCCAGAATTAGATGAACATTCTTATATAGTACCTGGATTGGGTGATGCTGGAGATTTAGCTTATGGATCTAAAGAATAGTTTAGTTTTTTGTTTTATTCAAAGTAAATTATTTCTTATTGTAATATTTATCTAGCTCATCTTCTAAAGATTTGTTTTTAGCAAATATTACTTTTTTAATAAACGATTTTATAAATCCCCAACCATATCCATATAATTGAATTGCTGTGGTTATAATTGATAATAATCCGATGGATATTTTTTTGTATTCTAACGATGAAGCTATAAAAATAAGTAGAAAATAAAAAAGCAAAGGAAATAGCATCCATATATTATATAAAGATAAAAATAGCATTAACAAAGATGCTATTGTAAAGAGTGTTGGTAAAGTATGAACAAGTTTTAATGAAGAAGGGTGTAAAAGATATAATGAAATGCGTGCCATGCCAAATACATGTACCTGACGATAGAAAGAACGTAAATTAACTCTCCTTTTGTGATATACATAAGCATCTGAAATAAGTTGGCAAGTATATCCTTTATTCCTTATTCTAAGACTTAAATCTATATCTTCACCAAACATATCTTTAAATCCTCCAACTGATTCATATACTTTTTTAGAGAATCCCATGTTGAAAGTGCGAGGAACAAACTTTTCCATTTTCAATCCTTTAGATCCTCTTATTCCTCCTGTTGTTAAGAAAGATGTCATTGAAAAGTTGATAGCTTTTTGTAAATCATTAAAAGATTTATCTGCTTTGTCCGGTCCACCGTAACTATCTGTGTAATTTTCTGAGAGAGTGTTTTTAATTTTTTCGAAATAAAATGGCGGAATAACACAATCTGAATCGAAAAAAACAAAATACTCACCTCTTGCCTTTTTCATACCATAATTTCTAGTTTCACTCCTTCCAGTATTATCTTTGTAGTAGTAGCGAATATTTAAACAATGGCTATATTTTTGAGCAATTAGATCACACTTTTTAGAAGAACCATCTTCTATTAGTAAAACTTCAAAATTTAGGTAAGTCTGTTTACTCAAACTTTCTAATAGTTCATCTACTTCGTCAGGACGATTATAAACGGGTATAATAATTGAGAAAAATGGCATAGATAGAAAGTTTAATTATTTTTTCTGAGAAGTTTATCGAAGTAATCAATTGTTTTGTTCAATCCTTCTTCAAGCTCTATTTTTGGACTCCAATCTAGTTTTTCTTTGGCTAGGGTTATATCAGGTTTTCTTTGTTGTGGATCGTCCATTGGCAGAGGTCTAAAAATGAGTTTAGATTTTGAGTTAGTTAATTTAATAACTGTTTGCGCTAATTCTAAAATAGTAAACTCATTTGGGTTTCCAATATTTACCGGTCCTATGAATGTGTCAGGAGTTTCCATCATCTTCACCATTCCTTCAATTAAATCATCTACATACTGAAAACTGCGCGTTTGATTTCCATTTCCATAAATAGTTATATCGTCATTTCGGAGACATTGTACTATAAAATTAGAAACTACTCTTCCATCGTTTGGGTGCATATTTGGGCCATAAGTATTAAAAATGCGAATAATTTTAATTTTGAGTTCACATTGACGATGATAATCCATAAAAAGAGTTTCAGCACATCTCTTTCCTTCATCGTAACAAGAACGTTCACCTATTGGATTTACATTTCCCCAGTAAGATTCTACTTGTGGATGAATTTCAGGATCGCCATATACTTCACTAGTTGAAGCTTGAAGTATTTTTGCACCAGTTGCTTTTGCCGTTTCCAGCATGTTTATTGCACCCATTACAGAAATCTTGACAGTTTGAATAGGGTTATGCTGATAGTGTATAGGAGAAGCAGGACAAGCTAAATTATAGATTTCATCAACTTCTGCAATGTATGGATTTACTATATCATGGCGTATGAGTTCAAACATTGGATTATTGAGCATTGGCAAGACATTCATTTTACTTCCCGTAAAATAATTATCTAAGCATAATACTTCGTTGTTTTGCTCTAGAAGTCTTTTACACAAATGAGAACCAATAAAACCGGCTCCACCAGTAACTAATATTTTTTTTTTCATGCTGAAACTATATTAACGGGCAAAATTACTTAATTATCTTTTAATCAACAACCATGAGCAAAAGATATATCATATTAAGTACGTAAATTATTGTAAAAGAAATAGAATATTAGAGAAAAAGATATATCTTTGTTGTTATTAATTAAATAGTTTCTTTGATATTGATTATAATACTCAAATTATCTTTTTTAAATTGCATATATAGATAAATTAAAATGATAAAATCAATTCTATCTTTATTGTTGTTTTCTTTGGTTTTGTTTTCATGCCAAAAAAATGATAATAGATTAGTTATAGAAGGAGAGCTATCAAATTTGACAACTCCCTATGTTATTGCTTCTTCTCGAGTGTCAGATACTATTCGCGTAGATACTATTTTGGTGGATAAGAATGGTAAATTTTCTTATAGACTAAATGTAGATACTACTACAGTTTTCATTTTTTATTTTAATGATTTTACTTCTTCTACAATTGTTTTTTCGGATAAGGGAGTCAATAAAATTAAAATGAAGGGCGATGCTATTTTTTCTGATTTAATTGAGATAAAAGGAGGTGAGATAAATGAAAATCTTACGGCATTCAAAAAAGAAAATGAAAATCTTCTCAAACAACGATCACTTTTAATGAAAAAGGTGGATTTTGAAAGTGATAGCTTATCAAATTCATCAACTGTAATTTCCGAAAAAGAGGAAATTGCGATTTTAAATTCATTAAATCATGAATTAGCACAAAATGTAGAAGAGTTTATTATATCAAATCCTGATAAACTATCAAGTGTTATTTTAATTAATGAGTTTTTTAAAAACAACGAAAATCCTGAGACCTTAAATAGAGTTCTCGATTACTTGAAAGGTGATGCTTTAAACTTTCCGTTAACTTATAAATTAAAAAGTCATAACCAAAAACTAATGCTTTCTGCAGAAGGTGCTAAGATGCCATATTTTAGATTAAAGGTTGATAAGGATAAGTATTTAGAATCGTCTGATTTTAAAAATAAATACTTATTACTTTCTTTTTTATCATTGGGTAGTGATGATTCAAAAGAAAATATTAATATTTTAAAAGATGTATATGTTTCTTTAGACACCTTGGATATTCAGTTTCTTTCTGTTTTTATTGATTCAGACACTTTACCTATCAGAAATATTTCAACAGATTCAATCCCATGGAAAATAGTTATTGAAGAAAATAGTTGGGGATCTGATATCGTAGATGATTATAATATTAATTACCTTCCATTCAATATATTAATAGATCCTCAAGGAAAAATTATTACAAGAAATATTCCTGTAAGTGATGTGAAAAGCTTGATTAATATTAAAACCGAGAAATCTTAAATCTAAAAACATAATTTGTATGCTTATTAAAGTTTTTGCTGCTGCTGTTCAAGGCATTAGTGCTACACTAATAACAATTGAAGTTAATTGTTCTAAGGGTATTAAGTTTCTTGTAGTTGGCCTGCCAGACACTTCGGTTAAAGAGAGCCAAGAGCGCATGATTTCTGCTTTACAATTCAATGGTTATAAATTTCCACGTAAACAAATTGTAATAAATATGTCGCCTGCAGATATTCGAAAAGAAGGCTCTGCTTATGATTTACCTCTTGCAATTGGTGTTTTGGCTTCATCAGAAGGTTTAAAAACAGATCTTCTTACAGATTATATTATGATGGGAGAGCTTTCACTTGATGGAACAATTCTACCTGTAAAGGGTGTTTTGCCTATTGCTATATTAGCTAAAGAAAGTGGTTTTAAAGGTTTTATTTTACCTAAAGAGAATGCAAAAGAAGCTGCAGTAGTTGAAGGTTTAGAAGTGTTGGGGGTAAATAATATAAAAGAAGTTGTAGAGTTTTTTAATGATGGTACTGAAATTACACCTACTTTTATAGATATCAATAAAGAGTTTTTAAATCATCAATCAAATTTTGATTTTGACTTTTCTGATGTAAAAGGACAAGAAAATGTGAAGCGCGCACTTGAGGTAGCAGCAGCAGGTGGACATAATATTATTTTAATAGGTCCTCCTGGAGCTGGAAAGTCTATGATGGCCAAGAGAATGCCATCTATTTTACCACCATTTACATTAGATGAAGCTCTTGAAACTACCAAAATACATAGTGTGGCTGGGCAAATAGGCACAAATACTGCATTAATGCCTCGCCGACCTTTTCGTTCACCACATCATACTATTAGCGACGTGGCAATGGTAGGAGGCGGAACTTACCCGCAACCTGGTGAGATAAGTTTGGCACATAATGGAGTATTGTTTCTAGATGAACTTCCCGAGTTTAATAGAAGTGTACTAGAAGTGATGCGACAGCCACTTGAGGATAGAAGAATTACAATATCACGTGCAAAATTTACAGTAGAGTATCCAGCAAGCTTTATGATGGTCTCCGCTATGAATCCTTGTCCTTGTGGATATTATAATCATCCTGATAGGGAGTGTGTTTGTGCTCCTGGTACAGTTCAAAAATACTTAAATAAAATTTCTGGTCCATTACTCGATAGAATAGATATTCATATAGAGATTGTACCTGTACCTTTCGAAAAAATATCTGACAGAGCTCCTGCTGAGTTTAGTTCTGAAATAAGTAAACGTGTAATAGAGGCTCGTAAAATACAAGATGAAAGATTTAAAGGTGTTGATGGAGTTTATTGTAATGCACAAATGACTTCAAAGCTCATTAATAAATATGCCCTACCCAATGAAGCTGGTCTGCAATTAATGAAAACAGCAATGGAGAGGCTCAATCTTTCTGCTCGTGCCTATGATAGAATATTAAAAGTATCGCGTACTATTGCAGATTTAGAAGAAAGTGTAAAAGTACAACCTAGTCATTTAGCTGAAGCTATTAATTATCGCAACTTGGATAGAGAAACTTGGGCTACTCAGTAGTTAATGCACACATATATAATTAGTTATTAAATCTGGATAATGAAGATAGTCTATTATATTTATCCTCCTCTGGTTTATTCAATAAAAAGTCAGTGTCTTTATATTAATTGCTAAGTTCTTATGTATCAGCAATGCATAATTTTCAATCTAAAAAATTATTATAATCATTCTACCTTCTTGTGAAACTGATACGTTTAGATCGATTTTAGCTACAGTTATTTTAAGCACAAAATCAACTTTATAACTTAAAAATCCAATCTTAGTATGCAAGATTCAGCAAACAAGTCTTAAAAGTCCAATTCTGCTACATAGGATTCAATATTTAAGTCATGAATCTCCAATCCCGCTACACAGGATTCAACATTTAAGTCATAAAATTCCAATCTTACCACTAAGGATTCAAGACTTAAGTCATAAAATTCAAATCCTGTTACATAAGATTCAACATTTAAGTCATAAATGTCTAATCTTACTATGAACAATTCATCAAAAAGGGTTTAAAATTTAAATCTCTTTGCTAAGAAAAGCTATAATGATGCTTGTGTGTAGAGCTTTAAATAAGCTGTGTGCACTATTTTAATAATTAAATTATCTCTCCAGACTATCTCTTTTTCAGTACAAACAAAATACGTTATTATCATCTAACCCGCTCATCTCTCTTTTGTGCATCATAAATAATGTGATGAATAGTGAGAGCTTAATATTGATAAATGGTATTCAATATTTTAATCGTAAATATTGGAAATAGAATACTCTTGTTTAATAATTAATCAACGGTTTGAGAAGGGCAATAGAAGGAAAATTGAATCATTAGTTATTTGCTTTTAGTTATTTTTAAAGTTAGAATGTTATTATTTTGATATGATTTGTTGTGTTTTTTATATCAAATTGCTAATAAAAAACAATGAATAATTATATTTATCATTCTTCTATTTTAATAAAAAACGAGTAAAAAGAAAAATAAACAGAGAATAACATGCCAGAAATAAAAGTGCTTAAATATTGTGTCACGAAAGCATAAATTCATCAAATAGTGGTTCTTATAAAGCATTTTGTAAACTCATGCAGTCTCTACTTCCTTTAAAATGAGCAAAATGACTGATCGTGTTAATTAAGTATAATTAAAATGTTAAAGTGACACTTATAGCCTGCGTTGTAGTAAAATATATGCTATTTTTATCACTTTAAATAAATCAATACATCTCAACCTAATTAATTTCATGTTTAAATTCTTAGTAACCTACAAATATATTATCTGAAATCTATAATAATAACTTCTAAATATAATAAAGAAACTAGTGTATTTAATTTTAATAAATAATTTAGTAATATGAAAAAAGTCTCGGGAATGAATGGAAGACGATTCCTTCGTATTTTTTTAAGTACGATACCTGTTTTACCAGGTGTGTTTTTAATTTTTCTTTTCTTGTTTTCAGCTCAACTACGAGCAGAACAAAATCTTGTTGAATTAGCAACAGATAGAGTATCTGTTATTAAAGAACAACAAGGAAAAACTGTTAATGGTACAATTGTTGATCAACAAGGTGAACCTATAATAGGGGCAAATGTAATTGAAAAAGGAACTACTAATGGTACAGTTACTGATTTTGATGGTAATTTTACTTTGAGCGTTGAAGAGGCTGCAGTTTTAAATATTTCATATATTGGATATTTGGAGCAGGAAATTAATACTCAAGGTAAAACTTCTTTTAATATTGTTCTAAAAGAAGATACAAAAACTTTAGATGAACTTGTGGTAGTAGGTTATGGGGTTCAGAAAAAAGTTAACATGACAGGGTCAGTATCAAGTATAGATTTTGCTGAGCAAGCAGAGTCGCGACCAATGACAAATGTATCTTCTTCATTAGCAGGTTTAAGTTCTGGAGTTTCAGTTCGTCAAGGAGTTGGAAAACCAGGTGAAGATGGAGCTTCAATAAGAATTCGTGGTTTAGGAACTTTAAATGACAACAATCCATTGATTTTGATTGATGGCATGGAAGGTATTTTAGATTCGGTAAATCCTTCTGATATTGAATCAATATCTGTTCTAAAGGATGCAGCATCAGCATCTATATATGGTTCAAGAGCAGCTAATGGTGTAATTCTGGTTACAACCAAAAGAGGTAATCGTGATAAAACAACTGTTACCTACAATGCCAATTTTTCCATGTCATCGCCTTCTAATGCCATTGATTTTGTTTCAGATTATCCAAGATACATGAGTCTTATTAATGAAAGTGCTCTAAACTTGGGTATGCCTAGTCATTTTTCTCAGTCAACTATTGATGCATGGACAGAGGCTAATAAAAATCCAAACGGTTTGAACGAAAATGGTATTCCAAATAGAATTGCTTTTCCAAATACCAATTGGACTAAAGAAGTGTACGAAAATAATATTGTACAAAACCATAACCTTTCTGTAAGTGGCGGTAGCAAAAAAGCTTCTTACTTGTTATCAGCAGGTTATCTTGATAATCCTGGATTGGTTGAAAACACAGGACTCAAACGTTACAACTTGCGTATTAATCTTGAATCTAATATTACTGATTGGTTAACTGTTGGAACAAGCACATATGCTATTCAGCAAGACAAAGAATCAGGTAATTATGATCAAATGCATGAGTTTATGAGACAATCTTCTCCTGGTGTATATGGTAGGTATAATGGAGAGTACGGTTATCCAGAAGCTCCTGAAGAGAATCCAAATGCTAATAACTTATTTGCTACTTTAAATAGTAGAGAAGGTGATGATAGATCATCTAGATTTAATACTACTCTTTTCAGTAGTGTAAAATTTATGGAAGGACTATCGTGGGATTTTAATTTCAATTATGCACGCAGAATAGATGAAATAAACTACCATACAAATGCAATTGCTGGTAGAAGAGTTAGATTGAGTGATGGTTTGGTTATGCGTGAATCAGTTGATCCATCGCAGATGACAACAACCTACAAAACATGGGCTAACGAAACATACACAATTGAAAATTTATTGAAGTATAATGTAACTATTAAAGACAAACATGATATTAGTGCTTTATTAGGTTACAACCAAAATAAATATTTTGCATATGATCATACATCTACTAAAAAAGGTTTAATAGATCAAAGTGTTTCTACACCTGGTTCTGCTACAGAAATGGTATCTATAGGTGGTGGTGCATTGGATTATTCTATTCGTTCATTCTTTGGACGTTTGAATTATGGATACATGCAAAAATACTTATTTGAAGCAAACTTCCGTTACGATGGATCGTCACGTTTTCATGAAGATCAGCGTTGGGGTATCTTCCCATCTTTTTCAGGTGCATGGCGTTTATCGGAAGAAGAATTTTTCAGTAATTTAAAATCTTCTTTTGAAAATGTCAAAATAAGAGCTTCTTGGGGACAATTAGGTAATAATGCAACACAGCGTGGTGATGATATAGATAATTATGCATATCAGTCTGTTTACGGCGATGCAAACTATTCCTTTGGTGGAACTCAAGTTGCAGGTCTTCGACCTACAATTATTGCCAATCCATACCTTGAGTGGGAGTCTACAACTATGACAAATATTGGATTAGATGTTACTACCCTAGATTCAAGACTAAGTGCAGAAATAGATTATTACTATAAATTAACTGACGGAATTCTTACTGTTCCTCCCATTTATTTAACCAATGGTCTTATTGGAGCTCCTATTCGTAATACAGCAGAAATTATGAATAAGGGTATAGATCTTAACCTTACATGGAGAGACAAAATAGGAAAAGTATCTTACTCTGTTTCTGGAAACTTCTCATATAATCAAAACGAAGTAACCAATTACAAAGGAAAATTATCGCGTGGTTGGATTACTGATAGTGATGGTAATGAAGTTTATATTACAAACTTAGGAGATGTATCAAGTGGAGGATTAAATAGAATTCTTGAAGGTCATACTATTAATGAGTATTACATGCATAATCTCTACAGTGGTTCAGGAAATCATTTTAATAGCGATGGCTCTGTAAACATCAACGGTGGTCCAAAAAATGGTATGATTCGCACTGAAGATGACATGAAATGGATTAATGCAATGGTTGAAAAGGGATATAAATTTCTTCCAAACGAGAAAATTCAAAAAGATGGTATATGGTATGGTGACTACATTTACGCAGATAGAAATGGTGACGGTATCTATGGAAATTCATTAGATCAAGACTTCACAGGAAGTTCAAGTATGCCCAAATACAATTTTGGATTAAACATGTATGCTAAATATGAAAATTTTGATATAAGTATGTTATGGTCTGGTCAGGCTGGTTTTGATTTATATTGGAATGAACATAACTATAATAACACTAACACACGTGTAGGATATCAAATTAGTGAACACATAGCAAATGATCATTACTTTTTCAGCGGAAGTGCAGATGATCCACGTAATAATATAAATGCTGAATATCCAAGATTAAAAATGAGTGAGAGCGACCCTCAAAACATGCAAAATAGCAATGCTTGGTTATACAATGGTTCATATGTAAAGCTTAAAAACATAACTTTGGGTTATACATTACCAGAGCATATTGCTAATAAGATTTACACACAAAAAGTTAGACTATATTTTTCAGCAGAAAATTTATTAACTATTACGTCTTATCCGGGTGTTGATCCAGAAATGGGAGGAAATACTAGCTATCCTTTGATGAGACAACTTTCATTTGGTGCAAACATTACATTTTAAACAAACAGATAAAATGATGAAAATAAAATATATAACAATATTTGTTGCCTTGCTTTTATTAGGCAGCTGTCAGAGTGATTTTTTGGATACTGTTCCATATGATAAAATCGGTTCTGGAAATATGTGGAAGAATGAAAACCTAGTAGATTTAGGTGTTAATGGTGTTTATAATACCTTGAGGTATCGATATGTAGGTAAAGAAAGATGGTCGCTTGATGGCGATGGCTTTGTGGGAATGGGTAGAGATAGAACTTCTTGGATTCTAGGAAGCTCAACTTTCAAAAGTGGTGTTATTACTGCTGACGATCGTTTATTTACAGATTATTGGCAACAACACTATGAGGGCATTCATAGGGCTAATGATGCTTTGTTGAACTTAGAGGAAGGAGTTCCTGTGTCAGACGCAAAAGCAGCTCGCTTAATTGCAGAAGTAAAATTCTTGCGTGCTTATTTCTACTTCAATCTTAATCAAGTCTTCAAAGGTGTTCCTATCTATTTAGAGCCTGTTCCTGAAGATCAAGTTAATCGTAGCAGAGATACTGAAGAAGCAGTTTGGAAAGTTGTTATAGATGACTTAACAGATTGTATTAACGAAGAAAACTTGCCAGATATGTATCCTCAGGGAGATAGCAATATAGGTAGAGCCACAAAAGCTGCCGCTTACTCACTTAGAGGAAAAGCATATCTCTACATGAAAGATTATAAAAAGGCAGAAGCAGATTTTAAAAAAGTATCATCTCTCGGTCCTGAGTTATATCAAGGAAAATATGCAGATTTATTTAAAGAAGAAAATGAAAGTCATCCAGAAATGATTTTTTCTGTGCAAAATATTTCTTTAAGTGGAATGGGTTCAATTACTCAAAAGTATTTAGGTTCTTCTCCCGCCTTTGGTGGTGGTTGGAATACTTATTTGCCACATGTAGATTATGTTGATTCTTTTGAAAATGCTGACGGATCACCTTTCAATTGGGATGACTATCTTCCTGGATATTCAACAATGACACCAGCAGAAAGAACTGTGTTTTTCTTAAGAGATAATCTCACCAGTGCACAAATTACTACTTTTGAAGGACTAGGTGCCAAAATGTCACTTTATTTGCCAAATGGTAATGAAGCGAGAGTGCTTGCAGCCTATTCCAATAGAGATCCTCGTTTAACACAAACTATTATCACTCCTTATTCAACATTTGATGGTGCTGCAGGAAATACTGAATTTACATATACATTAAGATGGCCATATGTAGGTTATGATCGTACAGAGCCTTTTGATTTCAAAACTAATACAAACAATAAGTTTTATTATTTATGGAGAAAATGGGTTTATGAAGGAACATCAAGTATAGACAATAGAGAATATGGTCCAACCGATATGCCACTTATTAGATATGCCGATGTGTTGTTAATGTTAGCTGAAGCTATTAATGAGCAAGGTTTTAAAACGGAAGCCGTTGATGTAGTAAACCAAGTTCGTAAACGTGCTGGTGCTGCTTTGCTTCAAACAACCGATTCTTCTTTACCAACATATGTTGATGGACAAGAAAATATGCGTGAACGTATTCGTAATGAGCGTCGTTGGGAACTTCCTGTTGAAGGGATAAATCTATTTGATGAGATGCGCTGGAAAACTTTGAAAGAAAAAAGTTTCTATGCTGGTAATGGAGCAAAAGAAATTTGGGGAACCAATAGTTATA
Source organism: uncultured Dysgonomonadaceae bacterium (assembly GCA_964495235.1). GTDB lineage: Bacteria > Bacteroidota > Bacteroidia > Bacteroidales > Dysgonomonadaceae > UBA2632. Next base: position 12,240 of record CAZBVD010000011.1, read on the forward strand.
ATTTTTCATGGAAAGGAGATTATATTTATAATTGGGCTATACCACGTGTTGAAACAGAAAGAAATTCTGATCTAAAACAAAATCCAGGATGGGAATAAATTATTTTCCTAACTAATTTAAAATTAAAAATGTGTTGCTTTAAATAAGCAACACATTTTTTTTATTCAACATCCTATGTTTATAAGATTATGATTATCTTTAGTAACTATATTAATTCAATCTAACTATCTATTATGAATACAAGTTGTATAATAAGCCCTGCTGTTTTTCCTATAAGCTTACTATTGTCTATGCCTATTTATGCTCAACCAAAACAGCAGCCAAAACAGCCAAACGTACTTTTCATTATTGCAGATGATATGCGCCCAGAACTTGGTTGTTATGGAGTAGAAGGCGTTAAAACCCCTAATATAGATGCTCTTGCATCTTCGGGTGTGCTGTTTCAAAACGCATATTGCAATGTTCCTGTAAGTGGTGCATCTCGTGCAAGTTTATTTACAGGTGTTTATCCTCAATACCCTACCCGATTTACTACTTATGACTCTTTTGCTCAAGAAGACTGTCCTTGGGCATTACCAATGTCTGAGTGGTTTGTTCAAAATGGTTATTACACTATTTCTAATGGAAAAGTATTTCATAATATTACCGACCATGATAGTACATGGACTGAGTATCCTTGGCGTGTTGACCCCGATGGATATGGACAGGACTGGGCAGAATATAATAAATGGGAGTTATGGATGAATAAAGAATCGGGTAATGCAATTAATCCTGCTACAATGCGTGGTCCTTATTGTGAGTCTGCTGATGTGCCTGATAATGCATATGATGATGGTAAAATTACTGAGCGTACTATCAATGATCTAAAAAGATTGAAAGAAAAGGATCAACCATTCTTTCTTGCTTGCGGTTTTTGGCGTCCTCACTTGCCATTTAATGCTCCAAAAAAGTATTGGGATATGTACAATAGAGAAGATATACCGATTGCATCAAATAGATATAGGCCCGAGGGCTTACCCCAACAAGTTAAAACATCTAATGAAATATTTAGTTATGCGCGTGTTGACGATATTTCCGATATTGATTTTCATAGAGAAGCCAAACACGGCTACTATGCATGTTTGAGCTATATTGATGCTCAAATTGGAATGATATTGCAAGCATTAGACAATTTAGAATTGGCTGAAAATACAATTGTAGTTCTTATTGGAGATCATGGTTGGCATCTTGGGGAGCATGATTTTTGGGGAAAACATAATTTAATGCAAAAATCTACACACAGTCCACTTATTGTTCGTGCTCCTGGTGCACAGAAAGGTAAAACAGAGTCGATGGTGGAGTTTGTAGATCTTTACCCAACGCTTTGCGATTTGTGTAATATACCCAAACCCAAGGATCAGTTAGATGGAAGAAGCTTTGTACCCATATTGTATAACTTAGAGAAACGTACTAAGCATAAATTATATATTCAGTGGGAAGGTGGTTATAATGCAGTATCTAACAGATATAATTTTGCACAATGGCCCAATGCAAACGAAACACCTATGATGCTATTTGACCATAAGCATGATATAGAGGAAAATAAGAATGTAGCACACAATCCTCAATACAAAAAAGTGATCAAACAAATGAAATGGTTTCTTTCTAAGAAAAAAGAAAACTAGCAATCTTTCCATTATTTATTTATTAAATAAATAACTCGAATAATCTAAATTGTCATTACCCATTTACTTTAATCTCAGATAACTTGATTATATTGTTATAAAAGGGGGATTATTGTGTACTTTTGTGCAATTATTTTTTAAACTTAAAGCATAAGTAAAGTAGATGGTTATTTTATCAATATTGATAATTGCAGGATTCATTGCACTAATTTTTGGAGCTAATTGGTTAGTTGATGGAGCATCGGCACTTGCTAAGAAACACAATGTATCTGACTTGATTATTGGACTCACCATTGTTTCTTTTGGTACTTCTGCACCAGAATTAGTTGTTAATTCTTTGGCGTCATACAACGGACACTCCGATATTATTCTTGGTAATATTTTAGGTAGCAACAACTTCAATCTTTTCATTATACTTGGTATAGCGGGTTTGATATACCCTATGAGGGTACAGAAGTCTACAATTTGGAAAGAGATACCAATTTCATTTGGTGCTGCACTTCTCTTTTTTATGATGGCCAATAATTTCTTTTTCACTGACAATACTGCTATATTAAGAATAGATGGATTTGTGTTGTTGTTATGTTTTGTTGCCTTTTTGTTTTATGTTTTCAAGGAAATGAAAGCAGGAAAAGAACCTGTAGAGGCAATAAACTATGTGCACAAATCAAACCTTAAAATTTGGAGCTTTATAATATTAGGTTTGGCAGGACTCATAGTTGGTGGAAAGCTAGTTGTAGATAATGGTGTTGAGCTGGCAAAGCTTTTAGGTGTTAGTGAAAAGATTATTGGTTTGACCATTATTGCAATAGGCACTTCGTTGCCAGAGCTATTAACCTCTGTGGTAGCAGCACTAAAGAAAAATAGCGGAATAGCTATGGGTAATATCATTGGTTCTAATATCTTCAATATATTACTTATATTATCTGTCAGTTCTTTAATTGCTCCTATTCAGTTTCAGTCATCTTTTAATATAGATTTATATATACTTTTAGGAGGCACTTTTTTTCTTTTCCTTGCTATGTTTGTTGGAAAAAAGAACAGACTAGATAGATGGCAAGCTGCTTTTCTTCTGGTTTTTTATTTAGCTTACACTGGGTTCTTGATTTGGTTAGAGCTCGCTCATTAATCAATAAGAGTAATTACTATAGAACAAACTACTTATTATCTGTGCTTATTCTAACTTAATATAAATCTACTTTACTGATTATCAAATCTTAAATCAGCACTTTAATTTATATAGATATCTATTTCAATAATGAAATGGCTATATTTGTATTTACAATTTAAACCTTTAACCCTGTAAACTATGCTGCAAATAAACAATTTCAAACTTCTAGGACTTTCTAGTCTGTGCCTTCTTAGTGCAGGTTGCACTCAGAAAAGTAAAGAAACTAAAACTAAGCTGCCTTTAAAACCTAATGTTATTATCATTTTAGCAGACGATATTGGTTATGGCGATTTGAGTTGTTATGGCGAACCCACTATCAACACTCCCAATGTAGATAATCTTGCTGCGCAAGGAGTTCGTTTTACAAATGCTCATGCTGTAGCTGCTACAAGCACACCTTCGCGCTATTCATTGTTGACAGGAAATTATTCATGGCGCAGAAACGACACCGGAATAGCTACAGGAGATGCAGCAATGATTATAAACCCTGAGGAGGCTACTATTGCGCAAATTTTTCAACAAGCAGGATACAAAACAGCTGCAGTTGGTAAGTGGCATCTTGGAATTGGCAAAGAGAAAGGCAAACAAAATTGGAATGGAGAGATTGAGTATGGGCCACGCGAAATAGGGTTTGATTACTCATATCTAATGGCAGCTACAGGAGACAGAGTTCCTTGTGTGTATTTAGAGAATCAACGTGTTGTAAATATTGATGCAGAAAATGATCCAATTGAAGTTTCTTATGATACTCCTTTTGAGGGAGAGCCATTAGGAAAAACTCATCCTGAGTTACTTACTGTGATGAAACCAAGCCATGGGCATGATCAAGCTATTGTTAATGGTGTTTCGCGTATTGGCTATATGAAAGGTGGCACAAATGCATTGTGGCATGACGAGAACATTGCAGACAGTATAACAGCTCATGCAGTGTCTTTTATAAAAGAGAATAAAGACAATCCATTTTTCTTATACTTCGGAACAAATGATATACACGTTCCACGTGTTCCACACCCACGTTTTAAAGGAAAGAGTGGAATGGGTCCTCGTGGCGATGCTATTTTAGAGTTTGATTGGAGTGTTGGGCAGGTTGTTCAAGCAGTAAAAGATATTGGTGCAGAGAATAATACTATTATAATTATAACAAGTGACAATGGTCCTGTAATAGACGATGGATATATTGATCAAGCAGTAGAGCTATTGGGTAGTCATCGTCCGTGGGGAGATTTCAGGGGCGGCAAATATAGTATTTTTGAAGCTGGAACACGTATTCCTTTAATTGTTGCTATGCCTGGTTATACGCAACCTATTGTTTCTGATGCTTTGATATCTCAGATTGACTTCTTTGCTTCATTTGCTAATCTTACTGGTGTAGATATACCTGAAGGTGGTGCTAAAGATAGTCAAAATCATATCAATGCTTTATTGGGTAATAGCAAGCAAGGTCGTGAATATGTAATAGAATCGGCTCACTCACTCTCTGTTTCCGATGGTGAATGGAAATATATTGAACCAAGCAATGCTTCACGTTATAATTCTTGGGTTGATATTGAATTGGGTAACGATACTATTCCTCAGCTTTATAATCTAAAGAACGATATTGGTGAAACAAATAATCTTTACTTAAGCAATCCTGAAAAACTTGCAGAACTGAAGAATATTCTAGAAACAGAAAAGGGCAAACATTGATTATTACAACAGTTATAACATAGAAAAACCGATTTCTTTAATTAAGAAATCGGTTTTTCTATGTTATTTTTTATTTACAATAAAGCTGTTTATAATGTTTTCTTATTTATTCTTTTAACAGCATATTCATTAAATATGATACCACTAATAATAAGGGTAAGACCTATAATAGTTCCAAACAATATCTTCTCACCTAACACTGCATTAATAATAAATAGAGAAATAAATGGAGAGAGAAAACAGAGTTGATTAATTAGTGCAGGGTTGTCTGTCTTTTTAAGTGCAAGACCAAAGAATACAAATGGTATAGCCATTTCAAAAAGGCCAACATAGGCTGCATACATAAGTTCACTTTCAAATCTCAAATCAACATCAACAAATAGTGTTCCGATTAGTAGATATGCCAATCCAAAAGAGAATATGATAAATAGTTTTAATACATTATCAATGTGGTCACTTTTTCTACTAATTATCCAAAATGTAGCCCACATAAAAGCACTCAAAAACGCTAGAGGTAAACCTATTCCTGTAATTTCACCTTCATAAGCCTGTGAAGCAAATGAAATAGCTGAAACGCCAGCAAGTGAGATGGCCATTCCTAAATATTTTAGCGACTGTATTCGTTGTTTAAAAACAATAGCTAAGAGCACTGTTAGTATTATAGGCCAAGAATAGTTTATAGAGCTTGCAATTTGTGCAGGAAGCAAATCATAAGCCTTAAAAAGAACTAGATAATATCCTGTTGGGCTTAACAATCCTGTAATGGCAAGTGTTTTCCAATCTTTTGAAGTTATCGTTTTTAGTAGATGCCATTTTCTTTGAAAACTGATTACTACAGCAAATGCAAGTACTGCAGTAATAGCTGCTACTAATATTAACTCGTAGTTTGAATAGTGTTGCAAACTTAATTTAAAAGCTGTTGCTACTGTAGACCAACTTGCTATTACTATTGCAATATAAATAAATGATTTTGATGTTTCTTTCATTTATCGTTAGTTAAATGTTATGTTCTTAGTTTTATAACTCTGCGTTTTTTAATTATTGAATGGACTATTGAATTTTCACTTCTTCTCAAAATGATGATCATCCCAATACTTACTAAAGGTATGCCCCCAACGGAAACCACGTTTCTTAAATTCTTTTACTATTGGATGATTAGGATGCAAAGTTCCATTTACTATTGTATCTAATACCGCTCCAAGTGGTTGATTAGGTAAATCTTCAGTTTTCCATCTCAAAGGGTTAAAGCGCGGGTTGATATCTATTGCCATGCCTTTTGCATGCTTAGAATACGTGATATTGCGATAACAGAAGCTATAACTGTTGTTGTTTGCCATTGACAAACTATCACTCCAATTATATGCAACAATAGGAACTGCCCTTTCAATTACAAATTTTTGCTCTAGCATCAGTCCAAATATCTCTTTTATATCAGGTGCTATTCGCTTGTTGGTCAATACTTGACCTTGGTGCAGTTTGTTATCAGTAGAAATATAGTTTACCTCTATCAACTCTAATTCATCAATTACTGATTGTGGTGCATTTGATCCTGCAATAGCTTGCGAAAAAGTATAGTTACTATCAATTGTTATTGTGTCAGTTTCTTTTGTGAATTTATTTACGATGCTATTTTCTTCAACAGAAGTTCTCTCCTCCTTGCTCTCACTTGAGTAACAAGCAACGAAAATTATAAGAGAGAACCAACTTAATAGAAAATAGCGCATAGTTTTTTCTTGATTATCGAAACAACTGTAAATATAATGCTTTACGCTTGATAATTGTTATAATATTTCATGAATACATTGTTTGCTTTAGCTAAATTTATTATGTTTGTTTTTCTAATTTTAGCATATACTTCTGTTTTATTAAGCCTTTCACTTTTTATCATTACCATGTAAAATGACTTGAAACCATGATTCGTTCGTTATTAGTTGTATTAATAATTTTTGCTTGTTCGTTAACTATGCGGAATATGCAAGCGCAAACAAATAATTGGCATTCTCATATTGAGCAGCTTGCTGAGGAAGGTATGGATGAAATGTCTATAAATAATATTTTTGAAGAGCTAAGCATGTTGGAACAGAACCCAATGAATTTAAATTCTGTAACGCGCAACCAGTTAGAGCTGTTTCCATTGCTCTCAATCAATCAAGCTAATGCAATTGCTGACTTTTTGGAGAAGAATCGTCCAATATATACAGTGTTTGAATTGCGCAATGTGTATATTCTAGATTATACAACTGTAGAACTTATATTACCATTCTTTTATGTGGGCGAATTGGAGAAAAAGAAAGAGCCTTTCAATATAGGTGAGTTAATAAAAAACTCGCGTCACAATGTACAAGTAAGATTTGATAAAACATTGAACAAAAGGGAGGGATATGGTAATTTTTCAGACTCTGTTTTAGCTAAAAATCTCAATAAGAAATATGTGGGTGAGGATTTTTATCACTCGTTAAAGTATTCGGTTTCTTATCGAGATAAATTTCAAGCTGGCATAGTTGGAGAAAAAGATCCAGGAGAACCATTTTGGAGACCTGATTATAAAAAAGGATATGATTATTATGGTTTTCATTTAATGCTACGCAATGTAGGTAAAATAAGAGCTTTGGCTGTGGGTGATTATCGATTATCATTCGGACAAGGGTTAGTTTTAAATAACGATTTCACATTGGGTAAAAGCTTTTTCTCAAACAACACAGTAAAGCAAACTAGTATACCTAAGAGGCATTTCTCTACTGCCGAAAGTGGTTACCTTAGGGGAGCAGCAGCAGTTGTGCGCTTGCACAATGTAGATATTACAGCTTTTTACTCAAATCAATTAGTCGATGCAAATCTATCGGAGGATAAAGAAATTACCTCTTTTAAAACAGATGGATATCATCGTGTTCCTCTAGATTTTGAGAAACGCAATAATACACGCGAACAGGTGATGGGGGCAAATATAAATTATCGGGTAAATAGGTTACAAGTTGGAGTAAGTGGTTTACATCATGCTTACAATAAAATTTATAATCCAACACTTCGTTACTATAATGCCGACTATTGGCGAGGAAATGAGAGTTATAACTTAGGAGTAGATTACTCTTATCGCTTTTCTAAATTTAACTTTGCAGGTGAGTCTGCTCGTTCTGAAAATGGAGCATTTGCTCATATACACATATTGGAGTACTTTCCTTCATCGTTAACTAACTTTACATTGTTGTATCGCGATTATCCATCAAACTATCATGCAATGTACTCCAAAGCATTTGCTGATGGTAGCAGGGTTCAAAATGAGCGAGGTATCTATGTTGCAACTACTTTTCATCCACTAGCAAGGGTTACTGTGTCTATGTATGGTGATTTTGTGAAATTCCCAACTCCTAAATATAACACACAAGAAC
>CAZBVD010000012.1:0-19671 GCA_964495235.1 uncultured Dysgonomonadaceae bacterium
CAACCTCACTTTTGCTAACTGAAGTACCATCAGATGAATAAACAGTTAAAGTAACAGTGTAATCGCCCTTTTGAGGATACTGACCTGTCATCTTGTTACTCTTGCCTTTTGTTCCGTTTCCCAAATCCCAAGCAATGGCTACTGGAATTTTTACATCGGTAGTATTGGTGAAAGTAATTATATTATCACTTTTATCAGAAACAGTCTTAGTAAAAGAGACCTGTTCGGGACTGATTGTTGACAAAGAATCTAAAGAGTAATCATCTAGATCTTGTGGACTACATGCCGCTAATATAAATAGCGATATTAGTAACCAAATGTTTTTCAAAAATATATTTTTCATAATCTTATTCCTTTCTTAATTATAACCTGGATTTTGTTCTAATGCGAATTCAGTACCTGCCGTTTTATCCATTTCTGTTTGAGGAATAGGGAGATATTTATTATAATCATTCCATGTGCGTGTACTTCTTTCAGTTGACTCAGTCAATAGATGAGTGTCGCCCCAGCGAACTATATCCCAAAAACGCATTCCCTCGCCCACAAACTCTCTTCGCCTTTCCAACTTTATATTCTCGGTAGTAGCAGGAATTGGCTTACTAGTTCCAAAAGCACGTGCTCTAACCTGATCTAAAGCAGATTGTGCAGATAATCCACCTACAGGCGATTGACCATGCATTACAACCATCTCGGCATAATTCAATAAAGTTTCTGAATATCTAAATATACGCAAGTTGTTTGCATAGTTCAAGTCTACATCGCCTTGTGGATTATATCCAACACGAGCTGCATACTTGGCTAGAAACAATCCTGTATTTTGAAAACGTGGTGTATATTGCCCTGGCTCCCAGTTGTTGATAGAACCTTCGCGACGCGTATCACCCTCTTCGTATATATCCCAAGTTTCTTGTCGAACTGGACCAAATCCCCAGCCACCTTTAAAGTCGCCTGTTTTATTTCCTGCCTTCAATTCATTGGGAGAAATAAATGCAGGTAGATTTGTACCATATCCTTGCCAACCACTATCCCATGTTTTACCTTCGGGAAGATGGTTTACTTCAAAAATTGACTCTGAAGAAAACTCGTTTTCATCTAACCACATAGCTGCAAAATCATTAAACAAAGTAAATGCTCCGCTATTTATAATTTCGGCCATATCGCTAGTTACTTCTGCATAACGTTGCGTATCTTTCTGATACATTACCACACGTGCTTTTAGCATTAATGCAGTAGCTAAGTTTACCCTTCCAGCATTTACACCAGTTGTGTTCATAGAAAGACGATACTCTCCTGATTCTGTTTTGCCAGTAGCAACATCAATGTCCTCCATTATCTCAGCGTAAACTTCATCGGCAGTAAATTGTCTTGTCATGTAAGGAGCCTCAGTAAGAGGTTCTTCGAAGTATGGTATATTACCCCAAAACTTCCACAACAAGTGAACATAATAAGCTCTTAGGTAGTGAGCTTCTGCTTTGTACTGCTCTAGTTTTGCAGGAGCAACACCTACTGCATTCTCGCATGCAGTAATAGCATTGTTTGAACGTGCTAAGCCAGAGAAATAAATATTCCATAAACCTTCTGGCAACTCTTCAGGAGTAGAAGTAAATTGAGATAAAAGGTAAAGCTGACGTTGGTCACCTGCATCACCACCACCTTTATAAATATCATCCGATCTAAGATCTGACATCAACACAATACTGTTGTATTGGTTATTTGCATAACTATCGAACAATAATATTTGATAAGCAGCTCCTAAATTAGAAAGAATTGCTCCTTCTGTAGCTGGCGAACCTGCTGCTTGCTTTTCTGTAGGCAGTGAAGTGAGGAAATCCTCGCCACAGCTACCTAACCCTACAAGGGCTATTAATATAAATATTGAAATATATTTTTTCATTGCTAGTTGTTTTTTAAGATTAAAATGAGATGTTGGCACCTACTGAAATACTTCTCGATTGAGGATATATACCTCTATCAACTCCAATTGTAGTATAACCACCTGAAGCAATTTCTGGATCAAAACCATCATACTTTGTAAACGTGAACAAGTTGTCAGCTGAAACATACACTCTTAAACGTTGTATAGATATACGCTTTGTCCACATCTGAGGAAGGGTGTAACCCAATTGAGCTGTTTTTAGACGTAAGTAAGAACCATCTTTTATATATAAATCAGATGAACGCCAGTTTCCATTTGCGTTTTCAGTTGTCATGCGAGGTATCGTGTTTGAAGTACCTTCGCCGTGCCAGCGGTCTAAAATCCAACCTGGTCTGTTCATTGCTGGAATGTCTCCACGTTGTGAGTAGTCGAAGATATCATTTCCTAGGGTTCCTTGGAAAAACAGATTTACATCAACACCTTTCCACTCTGCTCCAAGAGATACACCGTATGTCCAGTCGGGCATACCTTTTCCAATTTTAGTTTTATCTGCATCGCTTATTGTTCCGTCACCATTAAGGTCAACAAATTTCACATCACCTGGCTTTGCCGCAGGTTGCAGCTGTTCGTCTTCAGCATTTACATATGCATCAATCTCTGCTTGATTTTGGAATAGACCATCGGTTTTGTATCCATAAAAGAATGGGAATACTTCCCCGTTTTGTCCTTTTACATACGAACCAACTCCAGAAGCTCCTGCACTCTCATATATGTTTTCTCCAGTTGCATTTCCTAAGTTAATTAAGGTGTTTTGCAAATAAGAGAGGTTACCCGAAATGTTGTAACTAAAATCTCCAACAGATTGTTTCCAACCAAGTTCAAATTCAAGTCCCCAGTTTTCCATATCACCAACATTGGCAATAGGAGCGCCTAGTCCCACGTAACTTGGAATTGGTCTGTTCATTAACATACCAATTGTTGTCTTTTTAAAGTAATCGAAACCAAAAGTAAGAGCACTATTAAAAAGGCGGGTTTCTACACCAATATTAGTTTGTTCTGATTCTTCCCATTTCACATTTGGGTTTGGTATTGATGACGGAGAACTACCATATTGCATTAAACCTGTAACTTCTCCAACTTTAGCTGGATCGCCTTGATTAACACTATAACCACCACCATAATAATAGTTTTGTCCACCATCCATCAATGATGTATATAAGAACTGACCTATACGGTCATTACCATTTCTACCCCAGCTAAAGCGCAATTTAAAAGAACTAAACCAATCGGGTCTGCTTTCCATAAACGCCTCATTAGTTAAATTCCATCCTGCAGACAATGAAGGGAAAACACCCCATTTATTGTTTGAGCCAAAATTGGAAGAACCATCTCTTCTAACTGTTGCTTGCAACATGTAACGTTCGGCATAGTTATAATCTATTCGTCCAAAGTAGGAAGCAGTTGTTATACCATTGTGTCCAAAAGTACCACCCCATGCACGCTCTTCTTTTCTATCGGCAATAGCAGAGTTTATTTGCGCTTTTAATGGATCGGTTTCTAATAAATCTCTGTCGTAGCCACCCAAATTGCGAGCTGTATATTTTGAAGCAGATTGTCCTAAAAGAAACGATAGATTATGAACATCGTTAAATGACTTGTCGTATGAGAAGTAATTCTCTAACTGCCAGCGGAATCCTCTATTCATTTCGCTCTGAACTGAACTGAACTCCACATTTTTTCCTTGCGACGCTAAGAAGTAAGGGAAAGTGTATGTATCGTATCCCCAAAAAGATAAATCTACACCGTAACTACTGCGAAACTTAAGTCCCGGAAGAATATCTATCTCTCCCCAAAAACTTCCAACAAACTTGTCATCGTTATTAACTCCCGATGAAGGCTGGTTCAACATTCCTAAAGGATTGGCAATTTCTTGAAAACCAGATGGTGGAAGCGAAAACACACGTCCTTGACTATCTGTTACAGCATGAGGTCTGCTTGCCAATATAGCTGCAGCATCTTCCTCACTAGCATATACTGGAACTAAAGGTGAAAATGTAACAGCACTTCCCAAAACTGAACCATACTCTGAGTTGGTTTCAATTCCCTTTGACTTTCCTCTTGAATATCCTACATTAACTCCTGTAGTTATTTTATTGAGGAACGAACGATTAAGATCTTCAAATACTTCGTATGTACCATTCGATCTCAAGCTCCATCTATTATAATTCGATTTGTCGTAATCGCCACCTACAATACCAGCTTGATCGAAATAACCTAAAGAAATGTAATACTTAACTTTCTCAGCACCACCCGAAATACTTACTTGATGACTTTGAACGGGTGCATTCTTATAGAAAGTCTCTTTTTGCCAATCAGTTCCTTTTCCTATCGATGAGATTTGCTCGTTAGAGAAACGAGGTTTGTTGCCATCATTGATATCCGATTCATTCATGATTACCATATACTCTTGAGCATTCAAAACCTCTTTGTATTTCCATGGGTTTTGCCATCCATAGCTCATATCGTAATTCACTTGCACTTTACCAGCTTCTCCTGATTTGGTAGTTACCAAAACAACACCATTAGCACCACGTGCTCCGTAGATTGCTGAAGAAGCAGCATCTTTTAAAATTTCAATTGATTGAATATCTACAGGATTAAGATAGTTGATTCCTCCACCAACTTCCATACCATCTACAATAAAGAGAGGCTCACTATTGTTGACAGTACCCACACCACGAATACGGAATTTTGAATCAGAACCAGGCTGACCAGAGCTCTGAGTGATTTGAACACCAGAAACTTTTCCTTTCAATGCATCTTCTACTCGAGAAGGGCGGTTAGTATTTAACTCCTCTGCTGTTACTCTACTAATGGCTGCTGTTACAACGCTCTTCTTCTGAACACCATAACCAACCACAACCAATTCATCAAGCATTTCAACATCCTCTGTCAAAGTAACATTTACTGTAGCTTGATTAGTAATTCTAACATCTTGATTCTTGTAACCAATGTAAGAGAATCGCAATACAGATCCTCTAGGTACAGAAAGAACATACTGGCCATCAACATCTGTTATCGTTCCTGTAGTTGTTCCTGGAATAGAGACATTTGCACCTATTATAGGAATACCATCTCTATCAGTAACTACTCCTTTTACAGCAACCTCTTTGGGTTGATTTTGTTGTGATGCTTCAGCCTGTGTAGTGGTAGCAGCTGATTCGTGTAGAATATAAATCTTATTATCTCTTACTTCATATTTTAAATTGCGAGACAATAACAATTCATTAAGCACATCAGAAAGTTTAGCATCGGATACTTTAATTGTTACAACATCTTCAAGATTTACAACTTCTTTGCTATAAGCAAGTGAGTAACCTGATTGTTGCGAAACTTCCTCTAAAACTGTTTTTAGATTTTTCTGGCTGAAATTCAAACTAATTCCTTGTGCCAAGCTTATTGTAAAGCAAGAAACAAGAAAAAAGGAAAGAATAACTAATCGCCTTTTAAAAAGCATTTCTCTCATAGGTGTTATGTATTAAAATTTAACAAAATAAATAAATTACTTAGTATAACAAAGTGCATAAGCTGACTGTGATTGTCATAAAAAAGACTATTTTAAGTCAGATTAGTTCACACCCGTTATATACTAGACACACCAACAGGGGAAAAGTATGAGTCAATTTGTAAAAAATGTTTCTAAATGAGATATATTATAAATTTACGTGGACTATATTGTCTGTTAAAACAAATTTTACGGGAGTAATTTTTTCTAGTTCAAGTAAGATATCCTCAATGGTAGTTTGCTTTGAGGTAAGCGTGTAGGTATATTCCAATGCTTCTGAATTCTCGATGGCAAATCTTATGTTATATCTTCTGTTTAAAGTTTTAATAACATCAAGCAAAGGAGTATTAGAAAAATGAAAAACATTGCTTCTCCACATCGACTCTTCTAAACTTTTCTCTAAGTTAGCAATAGAAGTTAAACCATCTACTTTATTATAGATAGCTTTTTGTCCTGGAAGAATAGCATAATTACGATTATCAACACCAAGAACTACCTCCCCTTCATCTAAAACAACTTCAACAAAATCATCATTGCCATAAGCATTTACATTAAAAGATGTGCCTAGTACAGTAATAGTAGTTTTATCTGTTTCAACTATAAATGGACGTTTCTTATTAGAAGAGACATTGAAATAGGCTTCACCTTCTAGCATTACTTTTCTGTTTCTTAATCCAAACTTTTCAGGATAACTTATTTTACTATCAGAGTTTAAATAGGCCTCGCTACCATCATGGAAAAGTAATCGCATAGTTTCTCCTTTTGGCACATATATTTCAGCGTAATTGCTATTGCCAAACAACCCAACCTGTGTACTAATATAAAAACTCATACTTATAATGAAGACAAAGGGAATAAGTATAGCAGCTGCTTTAAAAAGCAAATTCATGATCTTCTTGCGCTGAGTTGCTTTGTTTATGTTGGCTAAGATTTTTGCTGATTGAAATGGAGAAATTAAATCACTTTGGTTTATACTCTCCTCCATCATATAGAAATCTCTATCCATTGATTCTGACAAAAAGTTTTGTCCTTCAATAGAATTTGCGAACCAATCAACTACATCTGTAGCCTCTTGTTTCGAAGAAGTGTTGTTAAGCACATTATTAATTATCTCTTTATTAAGTTCTTCCATATAAAATTAAGTTTGCCTATTATATAGACACATAAAACGAGCAAAATGATGAGTTGAAATGATGATTTCTTTTTAAAACAGCAACATTTGAATCTTTTGAAAATAATCTCGCAGCATTTTTAACGACTCTTGATAGTGCGATTTTACTGTATGTATTGATATTCCCATTTTATCAGCTATTTTCTGATTAGTGATATGATCCTCTAACTTTAATAAGCAAACCTCTTTCTTTTGTGTGGGCAGGCTCTCAATTCCTTTCAGTAACACATCAAGAGTTTGTTGTTCTTCCATCGATTTTATAAAATCGTCTTGATCACTTATTTCTTGTTGTGCATTAGCATAGTTGAGCGAAATAGTCTCCTTATTGTCTCTTATTTGATTTAGAATGTGATTTTTAGTCATTGTGTAAAGGTAGTTCTTCACATTTATATCAATGTTTAATGCTTTTGTGTTTTCCCAAAGTTTTATAAAAACATGTTGAACACTATCTTCAGCCAAATCTTTATTTTTAAGATATCGCAATGCAACCGCATACAAATAAGCATGATATTTATAGTACAATGCACTAAAGGCCTCCTTATCTCTTTTCTTTATCAAAAGAAACAGGGCTTGGTCTTCGTTACGGGTATGCATCGACATCTTTTTAGACATAGTATAAAGCTACAGCTCACTTAAATTATAAAGCAAATGTAATGAATAAAATCAACAACTAACAAATGGAGTATAAAAAATGCATCAACAAGACATCATTGAAATTATGATATACTGCTGATGCATAGAGTATTGAGCCACTCTTGAAAGAACAGCCCTTATTTTAGTCTTTACAATTTCTTCAATCCCTTCGACTCCGCCTTATCCACCACTGGAGTAAGACTTATTGCATAACCTCCACCAGGAGCTGAAACTTGTGTAAGTTTAGACTTGCTAGTAACTAACGCCTTGCGAATTGTATATGCCTGTGGGTTTGTTTTGTAGTGTGCATCTTTACTGTCTGCATAGATAGTTGCAATGTATTGCGTATTAGCAGGCAAAAAGTCAAACGAAATATGAGAGGTAAATGCGTTGTAACCAGCAGTATTACCAACAAACCAATTATCAGTGCCTTTTGCTCTACGGGCTACTGTAATATGTTCGCCTGGCTCAGCCTCCAAGTATTTTGTTTCGCTCCAATCTAGTGCTACATCTTTAATAAACTGAAATGCATCGGGGAACTGCTCATAATGCTCAGGAAAGTCTGCAGCCATTTGCAAGGGTGAACTCATGGTTACATAAAGTGCCAATTGATTGGCAATAGTAGCATTTACATGCGAGTTGTTTTCAGGATTCAGTTTAGATATATCCATTTCAAATATACCTGGGGTATAATCCATTGGGCCACCAATAAGGCGGGTGAAGGGCAATATAGTTACATGATTGGCATTGCTACCTCCAAAGGCTTGATACTCTGTACCACGTGCCGACTCGTTACCAATTAGGTTGGGCCATGTGCGACAAATACCTGTTGGGCGTACGGCCTCGTGGGCATTGACCATTATTTTGTATTCAGCAGCTTTTTCCAATGCATACTGATAGTGATTGTTGATCCATTGGCTATAATGATTTTCGCCACGAGGAACAATATCTCCCACATAACCGCTTTTTACAACAGGATAGTCGTAATCGTTCATTAACTGATAGGCTGCATCTAAGTGACGCTCGTAGTTGCGAATAGAAGAAGATGTTTCGTGATGCATTACCATTTTAACGCCTTTCTCTTTGGCATATCTGTGCACTTCGTCAATATCAAAATCGGGATAGGTAGTTTGAAAGTCGAAAACATAATCTTTCTTGTTACCAAACCAATCTTCCCATCCAACATTCCAACCCTCTACCAATACACCATCGATACCATGCTTAGCAGCAAAATCGATATGTTTCTTAACGTTGGCAGTAGTAGCACCATGACGACCATGAGGTTTAACTTTGGTGTAATCTGTTTCACCAATATGCACACTCTTCAAGTCGTATGTATATGACCATTCACTTTTGCCAGTAATCATTTCCCACCATACACCCACATATTTCATTGGTTTTATCCAAGATGTATCTTCTATTTTGCATGGTTCGTTTAAGTTGAGTGTTATATCTGAAGCTAGAATATCGCGCGCATCGTCGCTCACAATTATTGTTCGCCATGGGGTGTTGTATGGAGCTTGCAGGTGACCTTTGGTGCCATTAGCATCGGGGGTAACCCACGATTGAAACACCATGTTCTCATCGTCCAAGTTCAGATGCATAGCCCCAAAGTTAATCAAAGCTGCTTCGTGTAGATTGATATAAATACCAGCATCAGTTTTTAGCTGCAATGAAGTTTGTACACCTGTGTTAGAGAAACCAGTTTGAGAAAGATTACCCTGTCTTCCAGCTTCATTAATAGCTCTTATTTCAGATAACCTTGAGGTTGTATAGTCATACTCTTGCGTATCGTAATCTCCAGATATCCACCAAGCAATATGATCGCCAGTCATAGCAAATTGGGTTAACTCCTCTTTTACTATAAAATAGACCAAGCTATTTTCCACTGGGAACTCGTATCTAAAGCCTAAACCATCATCGAACAGACGAAAACGGATAACCATATTGCGCTCTGTATCTTTTTGATTGAGTGCAACTGCCATTTCGTTATAATGATTTCGAATACTAGCAGTTTCGCCCCAAACGGGTTGCCAAGTTTCATCAAAAACGGAGTGCTTAATATCTACAACATGAAAACCATCGTAGAGCGATGTTTCATGATTGTTCTCTTTCTTAATTTCACTATTGAATTTTTCTTGAGAGTTCCCCATCAGCTCTAATCCCATTTTACTGGGTTTTATAACTGGAGAGCCTTTATAATGCAATTCATACACGGGAGTGCCGGCATCGTCTAAAGTGAAAAAGGCTTCTAGTTGTCCATTAGGCGATTTAAGTGTTTGAGCACTTAATACTCCTACCAACAAGCTAAAAGCTAATAACATAAAGTTTCTTTTTATCATAATATGGTTGTTTATAAGTATGTAAGTATTAACTAACATTTTAATGCTGTAGGTTTACCTCACTTGTATTCTTTTAAATTATTTAGAATAGTATCTGTAGATTATCCTTGATATGCTTGATATTATATCTTATTTTAGAATGTTAAGATGGAATATATTATAGAATAATCTAATAGGGGGAATAATAATCACCCTATTAGATCTCTTAAATTTATTATTTAACAAGCTGTATATAATCAAGACAGAATGAATCTTTATCAGAGCCTCCATTCTCAATTGAAATAAAATTAAGATCCGACTCTAGTGATACTTTTATTTCACATATACCCCATATATTTTCATTGGGTAGGGATGGCAGAATTAATTGCTTTGCATTCTTTTCATTATTAATGTAAATGCTTGCTATTGCTGTTCTACTCAATGCATTTGAATACTTTACCTTAAGAGTATAATCTCCTTTTGAAGGAGTTTCCACTGCAAATAAAACATGACTACCAGACTTTTCTAAATTACCAACATAACCTATACCACTATACTTAAAAGCAGTAGCTTGTTTTTGTGCTCCACCAATCATTGAAGCAAATTCAGCTTCATACTTTAATGAGTTATTTTTAATTCTTACAATCTGACATTCATGGGGATCTAGTTCAACCGAATACCCACCATATATAGGACCCCAATTTTTATGTTTCCATAAATCTCGAACATTAGAAACATATCCACCTTCAATACCTAAATCCTTTTCAAAGTCTATTCTTCTAGTTTGTTTTGTCTCCTCCCTGTTAAAGAAGCCAACAATCCAGTCTCCATTTGGTAACTGACCTGCCCATATAGAACTTCTATCAATATCTTTATGGTCAAAACTAAGAGGCTTAGCTACAAACCCTTGCTCATTCAATTCTAATAGCTCTTTATTCTGGTATACCCACTCATATCCCTCAATAGTGTCATACTGGTCTGCAATAGCCAAAGCTGAGCCTCCCATAACCATAAGTGAAAATTTAAACATCCTTTCTTTATCATTCGCCATTGTATTCATACGCATAAAATCTCCATCCAAAATCATCTGATTCCTGCCTCCTATATCTGCAAAACCTATGAATCCATCAAAAGCATTCCCATACTGAGGCCAAATAGCTTTTTGCTCCCCTCTTCTCCTGTCACTAACAAATTCCCAACCTCCATCAAAGCAATCATCGTCAATTCGTATCATATCACCATAAATCAACTCATTTCTGCAATGATCAAAACAATTTGGCATAACTAAACTTAGAAAGATATCATCTCCAGCAGCTTCTTCAATCCATTTAAGGGCTTGAATATACTTTGCTGTACCATAGTTTTTTTCATAATTTTCAAGAAAATCAATACGAAGATATTTAGCCCCAATGTTGATAAAATATTTCACATAACCTTGAATCCATTCTTTCGAACCTTTTTTATCAACATCTACCCAGTATAATGATTCATTAAATGAAATTGGACCATAAATATCTTGAGCCCTAATATTTGTGCCTTGTACTATTACATTTTCATCAAATGCAGCTTTAGTCATCCACATAGGATTGTAATATACACCAAGTTTCATCTCTTTTTCTGCAAGATAGTCAGCCCAATATTCAAAGGTATGTTCCCAGTTGTCATTATACTTAATTATATATCCATTTTTATTAATTGTTTGTGCAGTCTCAATCCAGCCATCATTACAAATCATATCATAACCATATTCTTTAAAATTAGCTTCTACCCATTCGATATTAGATTGCCAACGATTTTCAGGAATAGGAATATTATTAACCCAGCAATATTCATAAGCCATCCAGTATTTTGGGCCCGTGCCTTTTTTAGTAAAGGGACTATCACGGGCAGCTAACTCAAAAGTTGCAAAAAACAAGAGTAAAAGTGAGAATAGTATGCCAGCTAGATTATTTTTAGAATTCATAAACACTTTGTTCATAATTAAATTTGTATTTGTTAGTTAGTATTTGTAGATAAAACTACTTTTCTGATTTTAAATAAAATAGATATTAAGTAATTCAAACTAAAGCTTCTTCTAATAGAAGAAGCTTTAGTTCCTAATTAATATCCTGGGTTCTGTTTCAAATTAGGGTTAGCATCTATTTGATCTTTTGGTATTGGATATAATCTGCGAAAGTCTTCACTTACGTATGGTTTGAATATGGTTGGGTCATTATATTTATCAAACCTAATTTTATCAGAACGACGCCAGCTTTCAAGGAACAATTCACGTCCTCGTTCATCGAGCAAGTTCTCTTCTGTTAATTTTTCAAATGGCATAACCCCCGCTCGTTCTCTAAACAAATTGACTATGTTTAAAGCCTCATTATCAGTGGGGTTTAAGCGCCATAATATTTCGGCTTTCATTAGAAGTATATCAGAATAGCGAAACACAAAGAAATCGCTGTTTAAGAAACCATTGCTTCCTTTTTCAATCTCCCATTTTTTAATTCTAACTCCTGATTGGCGAATGGTATTGTATAGAGATACAAATTCAGGAGTGAAATTAATCTGAGGCCCATCAGGATCAAGGTCTTTCTCATATCCATTATCTATAAGAGGCTCACCAGTAGATGTATACTGGGGACCCCACAGAAAGTTATCTTGTCTGCGTATATCGTCTTCTTCATACATGTAGAAAAACTCAGTTTGAACTGATAATCCATTCCACGGTCCGTTAGTCATGTTAAAAGTTTGTTGACTTGAATAATGAAGAGAAACAAGAGGTAGAATCCAGCCCCACTCTGTATATGTATCATCAAATGGTATCGAAAAAATAGCTTCTGTAGAATTTTGATTATCAGAAATAAAGTTTTCTTTATATGTATCTGTCATCGAAAATTTTCCTGAATTGATTATTTCATTGCAAGCATCTAATGCTTTTTTCCATTGAGAAGTTCCTGTGTATACCTCCGCATTAAGATATAACTTTGCTAATATAGCTTTAGCTGTCCAATAATCAGCTCGTGCATATGTCAATGATGATTTTTCTTTTGTCAAATTTGAGATGTTTTCAGTTATTTCTTTTTCTATAAAATCATACACCTCCTTACGAGAATTTGTTGAAGGAAGATAATCTTTTGGAACATCAAATCGGCTTGAAATAGGTACATTACCCCACATGTCGATTAACCATAAGTACCATAAAGCTCTGATTGTTTTCACTTCTGAAATATATCTAATGTATTTAACTGGATCTATTTGTTCGAATTGATAAATTAGCAAATTACAGGTGTTTATTTGCGAATAAAAAGCCTCCCAAGTTCCACGAAAGAAACGACTATTTGCAATCCATGTATGATCAGTCATTTGTTGGTCTTGTCCATCTCCAGCCCAATCTCCTCCTGTTCTACCTGGAATAGCAACTTCATCAGTAGTACAATAAATTGGCCATAAATGGTCGTTCTTCTGAAAAGTTCTTAATCCACTATAAGCCGCTCCAAGCGCAGATGATATTTCCTCTTCGGTCTTAAGGAAGTTTGAATCATCTAATTGACTATATAAAGTTTCATCTAGATCAGTGCAAGAAAAGCTCAGTGCAAAACAGATTACAATAACTATGTGTATAGTTTTTCTTTGAAATAAGTCTGATATTTTATTATTTATTTTCATGTTGCTTGTTTTTAAAAGATTAGATTAATGCCTAATGTAAATGATCTTGTAGTGACCCAGCTATTTAATGGTTCTATTCCGGGAGCTAGCACATTACCCTCATAAGAGTATCGAGGTTCAGGATCGACTCCAGAATATCCTGTAATATAGAAGAGGTTCTGACCTGTAACATAGACACGTGCATTAGTTAACCCAGATTTAGGAGGTAATTTAAAATTGTACCCTAGTGATAAATTATCTAATTTTATAAATGAAGCACCTTCTACATAATGGCTGTTGTAAGCGACAGGTCCTTTATACTCAGGTTGAAAATGCTTTGTATTAATCAAGTTGTAAACACTAATACGTGAAACCTGCTCAAACATAGTTCTGTGTAAGTTTACGAGATCATGTCCATATACTCCTCTTAGGAAAAAGCTTAAATCAAAGTTCCTGTATGTGAAATTATTCCCAAATCCGAATTCACCCTTTGGCATTCCTCTTCCGATAATGTCAACATCTCTCTCGTTAATCACACCGTTATTATCTAAGTCTTTAATTTTATAACTCCCATCATCATTAACGCCTTCGTATATCCATCCAATCATTTGCCCCAAGGGTTTTCCTTCTTGTACACGTACAACGTTTCCAGTTAGAGGAGCAGGTAACCCCCCAACCTCTCTGACTCCATACTGAATATCACCTGTAGATAGTGAAATTATCTTTGAGCTATTATTTGAATAGGTCAGGTATGTATTCCAAGTGAAGTTTTTTGATTTGATTGCATCATAGCTTAAAAGTAATTCAAAGCCCTGGTTTTTTAACTCCCCTGCATTTAACAATGAAGTAGGGTAAATATTTGGTGGAACAGGTACATTAAGCCTAATTAGTGCATCTGTTGTTTTTCTATTATAATAATCTAAACTCCCTCTAAACCTAGAATCAAACATGCTAAAATCTAATCCAAAATCTACTTCAGCTTTTTTCTCCCATTTCAAATTAGGATTTGGATTACTTTGAGGGGAGTAAACAGGGGCAAATTGGTCGTTAAACAAGTAATAATTAAGATTTGAGCCTGGTCCATAGATTTGTTTTGACAAATAACTTTCTGCTGGAAGAGCACCTGTTAATCCGTAACTCGCACGAAGTTTCAATTGATTAACTTTAGGTATACTTACCAACTTAACAATATCTACACCAGTGCTTAGTCCTGTAAAATTACCCCATTTATTGCCTTCTCCAAAGCGTGATGATCCTTCTCTTCTTAATGAGGCCATAAGAAAATACTTATCATCATAATTTAGATTTACACGACCGAAGAATGCAATTAATTTATTAGATTCCTTAAAACTTTCGGCCTTACTTTTACCATCAGCTAAATCTTTAGCTGCTGACAAATTGTTGAATGAGAACTCATCTGTCAAGAAGTTACCAGCCTTTATATAGTAATGCTCAGATTCAAATTCTTGAAATGAATACCCTGCTAAAGCATTTAATCTTAACTTATTAAAAGACTTAAGATAATTCCCAGTAATTTCAAACAATTCATTTTTACTGTTATATGTACTTTTTGAAGCTAACCCTTGACGGTCTACTCCACTTCCATACAAGCTGTACTTGCTTATATATTGTCCATTAGTAACATCCTCACTACTTTGTGCATAACTTATCGATGCAGAGAGACCGTCCCAAATATTAAGATCAGCCATAATATTATAAGTTAAACTAGGACTCTTTTGCTCATTTGTATTTTGGTTTATTATTGCTAATGGATTATATAACTCATGAGCCATATTCTGAAAGTAACCTCCGTATCTATCGCCTTGACTACTTAAGTCGTAAATTGGAGCGGTCGGAGGCATTATTATTGCAGATCTAAAGACATCATCAAAACCCATCTTCGCCTCTTTATTTGCCATAGCTAAATTGAGATTTACTGTCAATCTATCATTTAGAAAAGTTTGACTTAGGTTTAGTCTCCCATTTAATTGATCAAATCCAGTTCTCTCTACTATACCTTGTACATCTCGGTAGTTGAGAGATGCCATATATTTAAATTTATTTGCTCCACCGGTTAATGATAAGTTATGCACATGCGAAAAACCAGTACGAGTTATCTCATCCATCCAGTCAGTATTACCACCATAATCAGTACCTCCATACTCGAGATATTCACTACGACTCATAATAGGTAAAGACCTGTCCATATTCTCCATAGATACATATCCACTATAAGTAACAGAAGCTTGATCTTTCACACCGGTCTTAGTTGTAATTATAATCACTCCACTTGACCCACGTGTACCATATATAGCAGCTGCACCACCATCTTTTAAAACATCCATACTAGCTATATCATTAGGGTCTACACTGTTGATATCTGCTCCTATAACTCCATCGATTATAATTAAAGGCTCGACATTAGCACCGATTGTTGACAATCCTCGCAGGCGAATATTATAAGAACCATTTGGATTGCCTTGAGGCGAAACAATATTTAAACCAGCCACTTTCCCTTGCAAAAGCTGAGCAGGATTATTAATATTACCTTTATCAAAATCTTCTGATTTAAGACTCGAAATTGCACTGGTAACTTTATTCTTTTCCATACTACCATATCCAACAACCACAACTTCTTTAAGTATCTGACTATCTTCTTCTAAAATAACATCTACAACACGTCTGCCTGATATCTCCACCTCTTTAGAGATATAACCTATATAAGAGAAAACCAAAGTGTTGTTTGAATTAACATTACTCAACGAATATTCTCCATTTATACCTGTAGATATTCCGCTAGTAGTACCTTTTACTAGAACAGTTGCCCCTATAATTGGCGTGTTATTAACATCAGTGACTGTCCCTGTTACAGATATGTTTTGAGCAACAGAGATTTTGCTTATCACCAATATTAAACAAATAAGGATTAAAATTCTAGGACTTGAATTAAACTTTAAGATTTTTCGATTCATAGTTTCATAGTTTTTAAGTGTTTAATTTCGGACTTTAAAATTATTATTGCTTTTATTCACAGATTAATTTTGCTGTGAAATAAAAACTGCATTTTCTAATTATAAAGTAAAAGTATAGTTTTTTATGATTGATTCTTAGGGCAATGAACCAAAAAGTAAAAAAAGGAAGACTCTTAAAAACATATACAACTATCTTACTGAGTGTTACGAGCTTTCAACAAAGATAAAAAAGGAAGCCCATAATAAGTTAGATTGTTTTTTTTGAGAAGTTTTAATCGACCAAATTGTTAAAATTAGTGTGAGCTTATTTTCATTATCTCATTTTCAAAGTCATCCCGTGGTACAATAGATTTAACTCTGTACTTTGATCGGTAATTGTATATTGTGCTTATTGAGTAACGAAGAAATTCTGCAATTTTATGACTATCTGTAATACCAAGCCTTATAAGGGCAAACACTCTAAGTTCTGTAGTTAATTTATCATCTTGTTTACATACAATCCTTTCTTTTTCAATTAAAAGAGCATTGAATTGACTTACAAAACTTGGAAATATTTTAAGAAATGCACTGTCGAAGTCATGATAAAACGCTGTAAGTTCGTCTTCAATAAAATCATTAGACTTCAACACCTTGTATAATTCTTTAATATTTCCCTCTTTTGCTTTATTATTAAGCATATGATGATGCTTTTCCATTTTTTCAATATATAAAGAACAAAGGTTTAGAAATCTTCCTAAATACTCTTCCTTAATCTTATTAGCTTCAGCTAATAAGATATTTCTATCTTTGAGTTTTTCATTTGCTATTAACGTCTGCTGCTTAGCATCAGTTAGTTTTCTGTATTGGCTTATAATATACATTATTGTGAATACAAGGAGTATAGACAAAATGCTGACTAATACTAAAAATATATGCAGTTTTTTCTGATGAGCTTCTCTCTCATTTTGGTATGCATTAACAATAAGGGGGTATGATCTGGATATCTGAATATTACGAAGACGAGCATCGTAAAAATTAGCATCATCCAAACTTTTTTTGATATATCTATTAGCACGTTCCAAATCCCCTCCTTCGTTAAATAAGATATTAGCAAGACTTCTAAGCGAAGTGTTTTCTTTTATAGAGGCTTTCACATCTGAAATAGCTGAAATAGCTAAAAATTCTTTATGTTTTTCAATGTCATTCTTATACCAATAAAGTATTGCAGCAACAGATGTTATCATAGCATAATCTCTAGTATTAGACTTTAAGTTAACTAAATATGAAGCTAGTGATTTTTCTGCTTTATCGTATTCCCCTTGTTGAATATAATACCATGCGTATTCAATTATATATTCGAAGGTATTAGGCTTTACTATTTGCAGGATAGTATCCTGATATTCTTTTGCTAAAACTTTATAGTTTTTAGAGTATTCGTATTCAGCATACTCCCCCCATTCATCATATGCATGGTAATAGCTCGAATAATAATTTAAAATCTGATTCTCCTCCAAAGATTTTTTGTTAATTGAAGCTAGCAATCCAATAGATTCAGGAAACATTCCTGAAATTTTTAGTGTTGATGATATTTGTAATTTAGATTCATTTATCCAGTATATATCATCATGTTGTTCAGCCAGTGCTAATAATTGTAATGAATAGTAATAGGCAGAATCACATATGAACGCTTCATAGTGATTAAATATTTGCTTGTACAGTTTAAATTTGACTTGATGATTGTCAGCACTTTTCAGCTTTTCCTTAATAGAACATATTTTCTCTTCCTTTATTTTAGAATATTGATGAGACAGTTCAATTGTTTTATCTAATTCTAGAAACAATGAATCAAGTTTAGTTCTAGAATATGCAGTAAAGCTATATGTTACTAGGTAGATAAATACAACTGTGGTTATCTTTATTTTAAGCAATGGTGAATTATGCATTTTGTATATATAAAAGAGTTTGTGACAAAAGTAATAAAAAACCACCTAATAAAATGATACTTAAACAACATGCTGGATTAAAACTATTTCACTATGAAAAATTAAGATTATAGAATTAGTCGATTAACAAATTCTATAATCTTAAACAAATATACTGATTTAATTTAAGTATTCATAAGTATTTGGAATAAGTTAAACTTTGTTTTCCTATACAACCTAACAATTATTAGACAATTCCAAAAAACATGCTAGAAAGATACATAAGGAATCTATTTTATGTCGCCTCTTTATAATTAACTAGTTGAAATTAAATTAGTATACCCCATCTTTAATTGCGATTTTGTATAAATGATTTGTAGCACTTATTCTATTAACAGGTAATAAATACAAGCTATTTTTTTTGTGAAATATCCATTAAGCGCAAACAGATATTATTATAAATCGAGAAACAAAGAAAAACTCCCACTATTTTGTTGTAAATATAAGTGAGTAAATAAATAGATTTGAAGTGCTGTATACATAAAAAAACGAAGCAGCCTATTATAAAAACCACTTCGTTTGTATTATTGTTTATAAGAAGAAAATTACAATCTTACAACTTCTTCAACCCCTTCGTCTCCGCCTTATCCACCACTGGAGTAAGACTTATTGCATAACCTCCACCAGGAGCTGAAACTTGTGTAAGTTTAGACTTGCTAGTAACTAACGCCTTGCGAATTGTATATGCCTGTGGGTTTGTTTTGTAGTGTGCATCTTTACTGTCTGCATAGATAGTTGCAATGTATTGCGTATTAGCAGGCAAAAAGTCAAACGAAATATGAGAGGTAAATGCGTTGTAACCAGCAGTATTACCAACAAACCAATTATCAGTGCCTTTTGCTCTACGGGCTACTGTAATATGTTCGCCTGGCTCAGCCTCCAAGTATTTTGTTTCGCTCCAATCTAGTGCTACATCTTTAATAAACTGAAATGCATCGGGGAACTGCTCATAATGCTCAGGAAAGTCTGCAGCCATTTGCAAGGGTGAACTCATGGTTACATAAAGTGCCAATTGATTGGCAATAGTAGCATTTACATGCGAGTTGTTTTCAGGATTCAGTTTAGATATATCCATTTCAAATATACCTGGGGTATAATCCATTGGGCCACCAATAAGGCGGGTGAAGGGCAATATAGTTACATGATTGGCATTGCTACCTCCAAAGGCTTGATACTCTGTACCACGTGCCGACTCGTTACCAATTAGGTTGGGCCATGTGCGACAAATACCTGTTGGGCGTACGGCCTCGTGGGCATTGACCATTATTTTGTATTCAGCAGCTTTTTCCAATGCATACTGATAGTGATTGTTGATCCATTGGCTATAATGATTTTCGCCACGAGGAACAATATCTCCCACATAACCGCTTTTTACAACAGGATAGTCGTAATCGTTCATTAACTGATAGGCTGCATCTAAGTGACGCTCGTAGTTGCGAATAGAAGAAGATGTTTCGTGATGCATTACCATTTTAACGCCTTTCTCTTTGGCATATCTGTGCACTTCGTCAATATCAAAATCGGGATAGGTAGTTTGAAAGT
>CAZBVD010000013.1:0-19398 GCA_964495235.1 uncultured Dysgonomonadaceae bacterium
AAGCTTGATAATGTTTGCCGTAATGAAGTTCCATTGTTTGTTTTCCAATAACTGGCGCTAATGCATCTAGTTCGTAAGGTAAAGCTACTTTTTCAAATTTCATAGTTTCAATATTTTTTGTGTTAGTAATTTTTTCTTTATTATTAGTATCCGACTCTTTAGCATTGGATGAAGTGCATGAGATAGTTCCCATGGTGGTTAATCCAATTAGTATGTAATACGCTATTTTCATTTAAGTCTGTATTATATGTTTTGTTTACTAACTAATATAACACTGTTAAATGGATAAAGTTCGATTAGTATCATAGAAGCTTTTTATGAGTCATAGATAAAAATGAAAAAGCCACAGTCTACGGATAAACTGTGGCTTTTTATTAGAATTACAATAAGCCCAAATATTATTTTTGTTCTAGCGGAGTATCTTTTTCATCTTTCCTATCGATTGTTTTGTCTGGCTTAATCGATGGTGCTGTCTCTTCTTCTTTCTTTTTATTCTCACTTTCGTGAATAAAAACCTCATCCTTACCATCTGTTTTAGGACGAGATAAATTCTGGGCTTTATCTGCTTCTTGTATAGCAGCTTGATCTTGTTGCAATAACTCTTGCGAGCGAGAGACCCATCTGCGTTTGCCAAATATGTTCTCTAAGTCATTTCCATAGATAATCTCTTTCTCTAATAATATTTCAGCTAATTTGCCATGGCCCTTAGCGTTTTCTCTTAAAATCTCTTTTGCTCTAGCATATTGCTCTGCAATAAGCTTTTTCACTTCAGAGTCAATAATCTTAGCAGTTTCTTCACTATAAGGTTTAGAGAAGTTCCACTCTTGTCCACCACTATCGTAATAGCATAAGTTAGGTAGTTTGTCACTCATACCCAAGTAGGTAACCATTGCATTTGCCTGTTTTGTCACACGCTCAAGGTCGTTCATTGCACCCGACGATATCTCACCAAGAAACACCTCTTCAGCAGCACGGCCACCTAATATGGCGCACATTTCGTCAAGCATCTGATTTTTGGTTGTAATTTGTCGCTCTTCGGGTAAGTACCATGCAGCTCCAAGAGCCTTTCCTCGGGGAATGATAGTTACTTTCACCAATGGGTTGGCATGCTCTAGCATCCAGCTCAGTGTTGCATGACCAGCCTCGTGTATGGCAATAGATTTTTTCTCCTCTTGTGTAATTATTTTATTTTTCTTTTCTAATCCACCTACAATTCTATCCACAGCATTCATAAAATCGATGCTCTGTACAAAAGACTTCTTACCACGTGCTGCTATCAAAGCAGCCTCGTTACATACGTTTGCAATATCTGCACCCGAGAAACCTGGAGTTTGACGAGCTAAGAAATCTATATCAACAGAGTCATCTATCTTAATAGGACGAAGGTGTACTTTAAATATCTCTCTTCTATCGTTTAGGTCTGGTAAATCAACATGTATTTGTCTGTCAAAACGTCCGGCTCTCAATAGTGCTTTGTCAAGAATGTCGGCACGGTTGGTGGCAGCTAATATAATAACACCACTATTAGAGCCAAATCCATCCATTTCGGTTAAGAGTTGGTTGAGGGTGTTTTCGCGCTCATCGTTAGAACCCATGTTCACGTTTTTGCCACGAGCACGACCCACGGCGTCAATCTCATCAATAAATATAATACTTGGAGCTTTCTCTTTTGCTTGTTTAAAAAGGTCGCGTACACGAGATGCACCCACCCCCACAAACATCTCCACAAAGTCTGATCCTGAGATAGAAAAGAATGGAACATCAGCTTCGCCTGCAACAGCTTTTGCCAATAATGTCTTACCCGTTCCTGGGGGCCCAACAAGTAGCGCTCCTTTAGGAATCTTTCCACCTAGGTTTGTGTATTTTTTAGGATGTCTCAAAAACTCAACAACCTCTTCCACCTCTTGCTTTGCTTCTGAAAGTCCTGCAACATCTTTAAATGTAATTTTAATAGCAGAATCTCTATCAAAAAGCTGCGCTTTTGATTTTCCTACACTGAAAACTCCGCCAGCTCCACCACCAGCACCTTTTGACATGCGGCGGATAAAGAACACCCATATTGCTATAAGTAGTATAAACGGAAGAAATCCTAAAATAATTCCACTTAGTTCAGATGAAGTGTCAAACGAAGTTTCAATTTCATAACCCTTCTCTTCTTTTACTGTATCAAGAAATTCAGATACTTTGTCAGCCGACGGAATTGTTACAGCAATAGTAGGATTGACTTTTACTTTGTCTGCATTATCTTTAAAGATATGCTTCACAGAGCCTTCTCGCACAAGAGCCTTTGCAGTCTCTTTTTTACTGTAAACAACAACCTTTTCTACTCTATCTTCGTTTACATATTCTTGAAATTGTGACCAAGTAACTTCTTTTTCCGAGACATTCCCGCCAAAAAAGAACATACCCAAAAGACCTAATATTATTATAGTATAAATCCAATATGGATTAAATGGGGATTTTGGTTTTTTATTGCCCAAGTTGGGGCTAAATTTTCTCTTATTCAGATTTTTCTTATCCATTCTTCTTAATTGAGATGCAGTAAATTAAATTTAATTTTATATTGTAACAAATCAGCACTAAATAAGTTTTCAATCTTCGTTTAGTATTGTCTCTGTTTTAGCGTCAGACCACAGATTGTCTATATTGTAAAAACTCCTCAGCTCTGGTATAAAGATATGCACTATAATATCGCCATAGTCTATTGCAATCCATTCAGCCAATTGATGACCTTGAACTCTTAAAGGGCTTTCTTGTGTGTTTGTTTTCACAATATGCTCTACAGACTCTGCTATTGAAGCAACTTGGGGAGGTGTATTACCTTCGCAAACCACAAAGTAATCGCACAGAGCACCAGGTATGCCTTTTAAGTCGATAGTGGCTATGTTCTTTCCTTTTTTCTCTTTAATTCCGTTGATTATGTTATCTAGTAATAGTTTTTTCTCTTTCATTCGTATGTTTTAAAAATAAAATTATTTACTGCAAATGTACTTAATGTTGCACCTACTAGCTATAAGAATAGCTTTATATATCTATTCTTACTATATACTTAGTGCAAAAACAATGCCAAAGCAGTGTTGTTTTAATAATAAACAGCGTGTTGAAGAATAAACTTTCAGTAAAGCCAAAATTATTAAGCAACCTGTTTTGTTTAAAGCTTATTTTTAAGCTCCTTCTACTGTATTATATTAGTTTTTGCGACAGGTTATAAAGTCTTTAGTTTGAAGTTTTTCCAAAGCACTTTTATTTCTCCACCATTGTGTATTTGTAAGGCAATACGCCCTTGTCCGTTTCCTATATTTGTATCTGTTAGGTTCACCATCTCTTCGTCGTTGAGCCAAGTTTTGATTTTGTCACCTTTCAGGAGTATGCGCAGTGTGTTCCACTCACCTTCCTTCAATACTTTTTCTTGATCATCATTTATCTGTGCAATCCAACCACGACCGTATGATTCATATATGCCCCCTGTTCCATATCCCATGGGGGCTACTTCAACTTGCCAACCATTAATCCTAGCAGGTTGTTCAACAAATGAGCGAATAAAAACACCCGAGTTTCCGTCAGCCTCTTGTTTGAAATCTACCGAAAAATCAAAGTCGTTATAATAGTCGCGGGTAGCCAAGTAGCCATATTCTTTGTCAGGTCCACTTTCGCAAATTAGCAAGCCATCCTCTACATACCATTTTTCTGTTCCGTAAACTTCCCATCCTGTAAGGTCTTCACCATTAAAAAGCTCCACATCTTTAGTTTTTCTAGGAAGTTCTTTAATTTTTACATTCCTAAACCAAGCAGCCGACCCATGATCTTGCAAGCAAATAACTCCTTTTGTTGCTAATCCATATTCAGGTGCATTGGCCCATTTACCGCTGTTTTTGCGAGCATACCAGTCATCTGTCCATGCTTCAAACTCTACAACTTTCTCTCCGTTTAGCCAATGCTCTACATGTCCATTATCAAACACAATTTTAGATGTATTCCATTCTCCAGCTGGTTTTATATTTGTTTTTGCAGCATCTGTTGTATGCATAGCATAGTCTGCAGCTGTTTTTTGCCAATCTTCTAGTGGTTCAGGAAATCCTATATCATCTATCAGTTGGTATTCTGGACCTGTAACATAAGGAACTTTAAATTTTGGGTTTTCTACTACGTGATACAATACACCGCTATTTCCTTCGTCAGCAATTTTCCAATCCCACTTCATCTCAAAGTTTTCATATTGCTTTTTAGTCACAATATAGCCACTTGCATCACTACCATCGCCTTTAGCTTGAATAGTGCCATTTTCAACAAACCAAGGACCTGTAAGCTCTTCACCATTGTAGTCGCGCCAATTGTTTAATGATGTTCCGTCGAAAAGCAACTCCCAACCATCAGCCTTCTCAGTTGGAGTGAGTTGGTTGTGAATAGCTTTACTTCCGCAAGATATGAGGGTTATAAAAGCTATGCATGCCATTAGGAATGTTTTTTTGAATGCCATTTTGGTTTATTTTAAAACAGAAGATGAATGTTTATTTACGCAAAGGTATTGATAATTTAATAATTAACTGCGATATTTGCAACAAAATGCGAAGAGTGTGTGTTTCTTCAGTGCCTTCTAAAAGAGAAGGTTTTTTTAATGCTCTTGATGAGGAGATAGGCTAAAGCAATTTCTGATCGCTTTTTTTTATGCGCTTATTATTAGCATAATAACTATTCTAAATTTGATGTTTTGAAAATAATAGATTTAAATAAAGACAGACCTAATGAGGGGATGGTTGTCACAATGGGGTTTTTTGATGGGGTTCACTTAGGGCATCGCCATCTCATTAGTCAAGTGGTAGAAGAAGCCAACTGGTTAGGGCAAGAGTCGGCAGTAATTACATTTCCTGTTCATCCCCGTAAAGTGTTAGATAAAAGTTATCAACCACCCTTGCTTTGTGGTTTCGACGAAAAAATAGAGCAATTGGGTACAACCGAAATAGATAATACTATTGTTCTAGATTTTACACCAGAAATTTCTCAATTAACTGCCAGAGAGTTTATTCATCAGATATTGAAAGAGAAATTGAACATCCATACACTCTTTGTTGGCTATGATCACCGCTTTGGTAAAAACAGAGAAGAGAGCTTTGAGCATTATAAAGCCTATGGTAGCGAAGTGGGTATAAATGTTATTCAAGCTACTCCCTATAAATTTGGCAAACATACAGTAAGTTCATCACAAATTAGATACTTGCTTTCTCAAGGAGATATATCGCTATCAAACACCTTTCTCTCATACAATTACACTATTACTGGTAAAATTATAGAGGGCTATCAAGTAGGTCGTCGTATTGGTTTCCCAACAGCCAATATTAAATTATGGGAGCGATATAAAGTGATACCTATAGATGGTGTTTATGCTGTAAGGGTACATATTGAAGAATCTGTGCACGACGGTATGTTATATATAGGAAATAGACCAACTTTACACCATAACTCGCATACCAGTGTTGAGGTTAATATCTTCGATTTTGATGAAGACCTTTATCACAAAACGCTTACAGTTGAGTTTGTTTCATTTGTTAGACCAGATATAAAATTCACTGGGGTTGAACCGCTTATTGCTCAAATTACTAAAGACAAAGAAACTGTTAAAGAAAAACTAAAGGGATATGATTCTGTACACAGAAAGTAGTTTATAGCTGTTTCTGTAGCGTTTTTCAATCAGTAGTTTTACTTGGCTGTTTCTTTAATTCTTAAATATATTTTATAAAGGCGAACTTTTGTGTTCGTCTTTTTTACTCTTTATGAGCTATTGCTCAACACCCGAAAAACGTATTCATACAACAGCTCACTCAACTATTTCTCAATCTTCTTGTTCTATCTATATAGTACAAAACTAATAAAACAGATAAAACAAAAATATTATGGATTTTAGAAAACTAAACAACGGTGTAGAAATACCAGCTTTAGGGCTAGGGGTGTTTCGCATGGAAGACGAAAAAGAAGCTTATAACTCAATTCGAAAAGCAATTGACTTGGGCTACCGGCATATTGACACAGCAATGATTTACGAAAACGAAGAGCCTGTTGGACGTGCCATTCGTGAGAGTGGTGTAAATCGCGAAGAGCTTTTTGTTACCACAAAATTGTGGAACGAAGATATTAGAAACAATAATGCGCAAAAAGCATTTGAAACAAGTCTCCGCAAGCTTGGACTTGACTATGTAGACCTTTACTTGGTTCATTGGCCCATAAAAGATAAATATGTGTCGGTATGGGGCGAAATGGAGAAAATATATCAATCTGGCAAGGCGCGTGCAGTAGGAGTAAGTAATTACTTATCGCATCACTTGCAAGGAATTATCGACTTGAAATCGCTTATGCCAGCTGTTAATCAAATAGAGCTGCATCCCTATTTGTCGCAAGAACCATTGGTTGAGTTTTGTACTCAATACGATATCAATATTGAGTCGTGGAGCCCGTTGTGTGCCAATAAAAACAATTTATTAGAAGAGCAAACGCTCAAGAAAATTGGTGAGAAGTTCACAAAATCGGCAGCACAGGTAGTATTACGTTGGAATATTCAGCGTGGACTTATTGTAATTCCTAAATCCTCTAATCCTGCCAGACAAGCAGAAAACCTTGATGTCTTTGATTTTAAGCTATCTGTTGAAGATATGCAAAAGATTGACCAATTGAATAAGGATATGAGAGTGGGTTCGCATCCTGATGAGGTGGGGTTTTAGGAGCAATAATTAATGCTCCCAAGTAAATGGGTTCAAGGCAAATTGATTTTTACTGTAGAGGCGTTGCGTGCAACGCCTTTTTTTGTGCATTGGTTGTAAATAATGAATGTTGATTAAGGTCAATGTAGTCTTGGAGTAGCAGTTTTCGCACGGTTTTACGACTACGCTTCACATCTTATATCAATCAGTCATTAATAATTGACCATTACCAATTAATCATTATTTCCTCCCCATTATTTGTATATCTTCCTCTCATTCAGTGCTTGTTGATATTTCCTTGCATTGCGAAGATGTTGTGCGTGGGTTGTTGCAAAATTGTGACGTCCCGATAAGTCGTCTTTGGCACACATAAATAGGTAGTTATGGTCTGTTGGCGATAGAGTAGCATCAATTCCCTTGATAGATGGAATGCGAATAGGGCCTGGAGGCAACCCTTCGTTTTGGTATGTGTTGTAAGGCGATTCAACCTCGAGGTGTTTATATAAAATGCGACGCAATCCAAAGTCTTGCAAAGCGAATTTAACTGTAGGGTCGGCCTCTAAGCGTTGACCACGTTTTAGTCTGTTTAGGTAAAGCCCCGCAACAATTGAATACTCGTCAGAATAAGTTGCCTCTTCCTCTACAATAGATGCTAAGGTTGACACCTCAATTGGTTTCAATCCAATTTTTTCTGCTTTAGCCTTTCTACTGTCGTTCCAAAATGCGTTGTACTCCTTCTGCATTCTACCAAGGAAATTGTCCACACTTGTATCCCAATACACCTCATAGGTGTTTGGTATAAACATTGCAGCCACAGTTTTTGTGTTGAACCCAAGTTTGGCTATTGCGCTTGTATCGTTGAGTGCAGTTATAAGCGACAAGCTATCCATCATCAATTGCTCAGATATACGCCCTGCAAGGTCCTCTTTGGTTCGCATATTGTTGAAAGTTATTCTGCTGGGCGCTTGATTGCCAGCTCGTAGCATTCTAATGAGTTCTGGTACTGTTATACCGTTCTTTATTGCATATCGCCCTGTTTTTACAGCTTGTGGATAATTCATTCGTTCCGATATCATTTCAAATATCTTTTCAGAGGGTAAATCTACTTGCTCTTTTATTTGAGCAGTTACTTCCTTGTAATCAGTGTTAGGAGTAATGTAGATATAAGCAGTTTCGGCCAATTCTAATGGTTTAAAAACAGTGTTTTTTATATACCAGCCAAGAGCTAAGGCTATTACCACTAATGCGGCAATAATAGCTATGAAAATCTTTAGTCCTTTGTGTTTTTTCTTTGCCATAATTTGTAATAGATTGCCTGTATATCAATCCTATAAGAGAAAGTGAGATGAAATAGTGTGCAAAGATAATTAATATCTTTCTAAGAAAGTGTTTTTGTATGAAAAAGCAAATAACTATGATCTCTTAATTTTTAAATGCTATTTTAGCAGTTTTTTCTTACGTTCTTATTCTTCACCTGTTTTATAGTGCTTTTATAAACATCCTGAAATAGAGTTGAATACGATAGTAAAGCACCGGTGCGTAAAATTATTCATTCATTTTGTTTGAAAAGTCAAAAACAAACATGTATATTTGCACCCGAAATTATTTCAGCATTCAACAAAGAATCCAAAGGAAGTGTGGGTGAGTGGCTGAAACCACAAGTTTGCTAAACTTGCGTACGGGCAACTGTACCGAGGGTTCGAATCCCTCCGCTTCCGCTGATCATTATGGAAAAGGTGTAAATTGAGTTGAGAAACTTTATTTGCACCTTTTTTTGTGATATAGTGTTTGTAATAAGCCACCTAGATATTCTACCTGCCTTAATAAAAAGAGGGATTTGTTGCAGTTTTTTTTGTGCTTTATGTGTTGAGAGCCTAATCTGAGGTGAAAGGATTCAAGTCTTATGTTTTCTTTCTCCAATTTTGTGTTATTGGATTCAACAATTAACCCTTCTTTTTCCAATCCGAGGTAGTCGGATTCAACATTTAAGTCTTGAAAGTACAATCTGAAGTAGTTAGATTCAATAATTATGTAATGAAAGTCTAATCTGACGTCTATAGATTCAGCAATCAAGGCACAAAAGCTCAATCAGAGATGATCAGATTAAATAATAGAGGTATAAAACTACAAAGGTGTTGTCGCAGATTTAATAATCTGTAGTTTTAACTATAGATACTTCACTTCATTTTTATCAGATAATAC
Source organism: uncultured Dysgonomonadaceae bacterium (assembly GCA_964495235.1). GTDB lineage: Bacteria > Bacteroidota > Bacteroidia > Bacteroidales > Dysgonomonadaceae > UBA2632. The sequence goes on from CAZBVD010000013.1 coordinate 8,892, forward strand.
AGCTCTTACAGGTTTTCCAGTCCATTCTTCTTTAGGCATAGCTATATTGTATTCAACATTATTGAAATGCACAGTTATACTGTTTAGCTGGCTGTTCATTTCTGCATCGGTTATTGATATGTTCCAAAATTTACCAGCTTTCTCCAGTAATACTACACAAGGAGCCGATACGCTAAGGGTGCTTTGAGCTGCAATTTCTAAACTCTCGTTTGCATTATAGAAAACAGCTTCAATTACTTCTTTGTTTTTAGAAGCTGCTGCTTGAATCATAGTATCATTTCTTAATACTTGAAAAGGAATATCTTTTGCAGGCGTATCTTTACCAGCATATACAATATATCCGTAAGTATCGTTTATGGGTCTTTTGCCATGTTCAATACCAATTTGCAGCACATTTGCAGTTTTAGGAGCATTTTTAGCTTTCTTGTTAGCAATATTCTTTTCCACCCAATCTGTTTTTCGGTTTTTTATTGTATAGAATGCGTTTTTTGTGAATGCGGGCAATACTGTATAAGCAAACTTATCCTGTTGGATAATCCAATTCAAGTTCTCCTCGCTATCTGAAGAAAACCCTCCACTACCAAATCCTAACGCTGTTTTGTTTCCATTGCTCCACAAATACACATCGTTTTCTTTTGATGTTTGTTCTATTGAAGTTCTAATCTCTCCCTGAATGTCTGTGTTTAAGTTGGTTACGCCTGCCCCTAAAGCCAGCATATAATCGCCAAACCAGAAATAACTTTTGTAAGCTTGCACTCCATACAATATTTCATTTATGTCTTGCAACCCTGCTTTATCGTTTACATCCTTTTTTGCACTGGCATTCATTTTCTCAAACTTATAACCCGCCACTGCATTATCATTGTTGTTAGTTGCTCCGCCTGCAAAGTTGTGTTTGCTACAGTATCCCCTCCAGTTAGTGATGGGTGTGAGATTGTCTTCTCCAATACGGGCTGTAATACCAGGCATTTGAAGCACATCTAATGCTCCCATCATATTCATATATTCGCGTCCGCTTCGTTGAAATAGAGTGGCGCCATCGCAAGTTGTAAAGTTGTAACCATCGGCCTGCTCAGTATAACTTTCCATTCCATCGCAGCGCACCGAAGCCATGTTGATAATTACATGGTAATCTTTACCTTTCTTTATTAAATCGTCATTGTTGAAAAAGTAACGAGTGCCATTGTATAATCCATTAGCATATTTATGCATATTGATATTCTGCTCATTCATCTCTTTCTCTAAAGTTTTAAGCTCATTCATTTCTTCTTTACTAAAAGAGTCTTTCCAGTCTTTCATTATAGACTTAATAAGCAAGTTTGATTTTATGATGCTTCCACTATCTTGATATTCGAAAGAGTATCTGCTTAAACCTGGTAGGTTGTATCCTTTGTAGTAGTACCAATTACTGCCTCTAAGGTAATTAAAGAGAGCTTCTTTATTTTCAGAACTTAGTTTTTGCTCCCATTTGGTGTTTTTAAATGATGTAAGTAGGTTTAAGGCAGCCGATGTTCCATCTATCGGGTATCCCCAAACCAAGCACTGCATACCATGGCCCCATCCTGCACCGTCGGCAGTAAAGCCTTCTGTCCAGAACGATGTTTCGTTGGTTACTTGCGATGTGTAACTGATGCCTTTTTGTGCTACTTCGGCTAATACATCAATCATTGGAATAGATTTGTACATAAAAGCAATAGGCAATACGGAGCGATAGGCCAATCCGTTGCCACCCACCCACCAAACATGATGTCTAAAACGCTCAGCACTGCTTACATTATTGTCGGTTTCATCTTTGCGCAGAGGTTGTGTCCAGGCTTGTAATGCTACAGTTTTAAGCATATCGCAAGCCTCTTTTTCTAATGCAGTTACATTATCAATATTACTCTCAATCTCATCCATTCGTTTTAAAAATGCATAATATATGTTTACAGCTGAAGTTGGGATAAGAAAACAAGATTCATGAAAGCGTGATACATAATTGTTTCTGCTTATTTCTAAATTACCATAGTGGATTAGGGCTTGCAAGTATGCTGGTGTGTATATTTTGTTAAATGAAGTTTTGTTAGTAGCTACTGCATCAGCCATCCTTCCTAAGCGTAGCCATACTTCAGAGCTAAAATCGCCAACACGTTTTCTTAAGTCCTTTGCTTTAGTAGCAGCATGAAAAAGTGCTTGTTCTTCTTCTATTAAATCACTAAAAATCCCGTCGGGAGTTAGTAATTCTAAAGATTGCTCCCAATTATATTTATTTATTTCGCTCTTTTTATTGTATTGATGTTTGCGGTATCCTTTTTCGCCAAAATGTTGCCTTAGTTGCTCTATGTCTTTTTCTTTTGCCACATCTGATACAGCTTGTGCTTCTGCATTGTATTTCAGGTAATTACCTATTGCCCATTCTTTGGGGTTTTGTTGCGCATAAGAGATGGAGCACACCAATAAGAAAAAAATTAGCATGGTTTTCTGTAGAAATTGTGTCGTTTTCATTGCTTTTCTATTTCGTTTCGTTTCTATTGAGCAAAGGTGCAAAATATTTTTGAGGAGTTACTTTTAGTTTGTTTAATTATTGCATTAATATTGTTTACTTTTGTGAGGTACCAACATCTAATAAAGTCGATACTTAAAATTGAACCTCTATGAATAGCAGTATAATTTTAAATTGTGTTGGGGGGTTGCTTTTGGCTACCTCTTTAAGCATACCTACCCAGGTGAGTGCGCAAGAGAAGTCTCCCAATTTGTTATATATATTCCCCGATCAGCATAGACTGCACGCTTTAAGTATTTGGAGCGACCCTGCTTACAAAGAGAGCCTATCTACCATAGGAGACCCTGTGCACACACCCAATTTAGATAAACTGGCTAAACAAGGAGTAATATTTACACAAGCTACCAGCACACACCCGCTGAGCAGTCCGTATAGGGGCATGCTGATGACGGGTATGTATCCGAGTGAGAACGGAATAGAGAACAATAATTGCAGAGACGGAAGAGAACAAGGAATGCATCACCACATAGAAACGCTGACCGATGTTTTATCTAATTCAGATTATGAAACAGCTTATATTGGCAAGGTACACTGGGAAACCACACTTCCTTTATTTGATGAGTCAGGTAATTATGTTGGAACTCAAGAAGCACCGGGCGGGCATCTCGTAAACAAATTTGACACTTATGTTCCAGAAGGAGCTGGCAGACATGGAAATAAATATTGGTTTCAGCAGATAACAAAAACTCATTTTCACACCTTGGCCTATTCCAATCGTCCAGAACTGGTGGGAGGCAAGAAAGATGGAGAAGTCTATCACTATAATCGCTTCTCTGTAGAGCTTGAGGCTGAGATTATTATGGATTACCTTAAAAACAACGATGGTCAGCGCAATGCATCTAAGCCCTTTAGTCTGTTTTGGGCTATGAACCCCCCTCATGCTCCCTATTCTAAAATAGAACACTGCAAGGAGGATGTTTACAATAAATACTATAAGGATTTATCGTTCGAAGAGGTGTTGGTGCGCAAGAATATTTCTTATGGTGATAAAACTCAGTATAAAAAGAAGGAGAACTTAGCTTTAAATGCGAAGGTCTATTTTTCTTTGATTAAGAGTATTGACGATGAGGTAGGGAAGGTTTTAGCAACCCTTGAGGAAGAGGGGTTGGCAGATAACACAATTGTTGTTTTTACATCTGATCATGGCGAAATGATGGGCAGTCATGGTTCAAACGGTAAGAACACTTACTACGACGAGGCTTTCTTAGTTCCTTTTATTATTCGCTATCCAGGTAAAATTACTCATCACACTTGTGATTTAATGTTTGGCCCCACAGATATTATGCCTACATTGTTGTCTATGATGGGTTTGGAGGATAATATACCTTCTTCGGTTATGGGAGCAGATTACTCCGATGGTATAATGACAGGCGAGTTTCTGAAAAACAAAAAGCCTACCTCTGCATTGTATCTTAATAATAATAAGAAAGGTGTTCGTACAAATAACTACACCTATGTAGTAGACAAAAATGGCAACTATGAGTTGTATAACAACTTGAATGACCCTTATCAAACGGTTTCTTTAAAGCTTCACCAAATAAGCACATCAGATGCTCAGTTTCTTAAACAAGAATTAGGCAAGTGGCTTAATAAAGCCAAAGATGGCTGGGCAAAACAAAGAATACTCCCAGATTTGATTTCATATTAATGACAGTTCAATATTCATATTCAATTTTTTCTTAATATCGTAAATATACAAAGCTTCCTACACAATGAAAAAAATATTATTTGGTGTTATACTTTCTTGTTTATCTATCACTTATCTATCAGCTCAAGGTGATAATCACAGTAAAATATGGCTAGATTATGTATGGGGACAGCAAAAAAACGAAGCAACACTGTTGCCTGATTTCTCGTATGCTGGCTATCATCATGCCGAAAAAGGAGTGCCAGATGTAAACTATCCTATTTTTAATGTTTGCGATTATGGTGCAGTGCCCAATGATCATTTCTCTGACCGAGAAGCTGTAGAAAAAGCAATTGTAGCTGCCGAGAAAAATGGCTCAGGAATAATATTTTTTCCAAAAGGACGCTATCATCTGCATGAAATGGGCGACCCAGATACTTCCATTGCAATACGTTCAAGTAATATTGTGTTTCGTGGCGAGGGAGCAGGCGCTGACGGCACAGAGATATTTATGAACAAACCAAACAGAGCTCCCAATCCAGCTGAGAAATGGACATCGGCCAATCTTTTTAATTTCTCGGGTAGAGCATTTGCTCCTAAATTAACCGAGGTGACTGAAGATGCACCCAAAGGAGGTTTTTCTGTAAAGGTAAAAGATACAAAATCGCTAAAAGTAGGCGATTATATCTGCTTGCGACTTTCAAACAACTCGCCAAAAGCCATTGAGAAAGAGCTTTATCCATATACTATAGACGACGATTGGACAAGTTTAATGATAAACGGTGTTCAAATAAATGATTATAGACAGATTGTTTCAATAAAAAACAATGTGGTTACATTTAAAGAACCACTGATGCGTGAAGTATTGGCAAGCGATGAATGGTTCATACAAAGTTACCCATATATTGAGGAAGTGGGTGTAGAAGATATTGCATTTGTTGGCAATTTTAAATTAAAATTCGACCATCACAACGATGATATACACGATGGCGGATGGAAGTTCTTAGAGTTTAAGAATGTTGTAAACGGCTGGATTCGTCGCTGTAGGTTTACTAATGTAAGCGAACTTGCCTCTATTATCACATCGGCCAATGTTTCTGTTTACGACTGCACTATTACCGGAAACAGTGGACACAATTCTGTTCGTTCGCAAGGTTCATCCCGTATCTTTTTAGGTGCTATTGACGATCAGCCTTCGCAGTGGCACTCGGTGGGTGTGAGCAAGCCCGCTCTTGGCACAGTTATTTGGAGGGTAAATACAAGAGCAAACTCTACTTTTGAGTCTCATGCAAGCCAACCTCGTTTTACACTCTTTGATGCATGCAGAGGAGGCTTTATGCGCGGACGTGCTGGTGGTGCTATTATGAACAACCCCAACCATTTAGAAGGCTTGGTGTTTTGGAATTACGAAGAGTTGGATGAACCAACAGACAACTTTGAATTCTGGCCCAATGATACCCGTTGGTTTAAATTTATGCCTCCAATAATTGTTGGCTTTCATGGTGCAGGCTCTACTTTTAAAGCTTCGCAAGTTAAATATGAAGAGAGCAATGGAAAACCTGTTGACCCTGAATCTTTATTCGAAGCACAATTGAAACTACGTCTTGGCAAACTGCCACAATGGATTGTGGACCTAAAAGAGATTGCTAAGAATGGCACTTATTCTGGTTTGTTGCCTCAGAAACGCGAAGTAAAAGTAACAAATATATCAACATTGCAGCAAGCTGTTGAAAATGCTGCAATTGGCGATGTAATCACCCTTGCCGATGGCAATTATAAAGACATTAAACTAATTGTTGAGGCGTCTGGTAGCTTTGCTATGCCACTGGTTATAAAGGCCGAAAATGCAGGGAAAGTAACCTTTAGTGGCGATGTAAATGTTGAGATAAGAGGAAACCACGTAAGCCTGCAAGGCATCTATTTTACAGATGGAGCGCGCAATGCTGATGATTGGGTTCATAGAGGACCTGGTCATGGACCAGGTTTAGTAGCTATTTATGGTGACTACTGCGAGGTTGCCGATTGTATGTTTTACAACTTCGATGATGTGAAATCGGCCTATATTACCACTTCGTTGGACGAGAATGGTCGCGTTCCTCGTTATGCAAATATTCATCACTGTGCTTTTGTCGGCAAAAAGACCTATGATCAGGTAATTAACCTAAATAATACGCTTCATAAACAAGAAGAGGGAGCACCAGGCATTCCAATGTATCACAGAGTTAGTTACTGCTATTTCTCAAATCCAAAGAAGAAAGGAAACGCTGGAGGAGGTATTCGTATAGGCTATTGGCGCAAAGATTTTGGTAGATGTTTGGTTGACAACAACCTCTTTGAACGTCAAGACTCGGAGCCAGAGATTATAACCAGTAAATCTATGGAGAATGTATATTACAATAATACCTTCTTAAATTGCCAGGGAACGCTAAATTTCCGCCATGGCGATAAGCAGGTGGCAATCAATAACTTCTTTATAGGCACAGACACAGAGCAGGAGTATGGCGGTATGTTTGTGTGGGGTAGGAATCATTTAATTGCTAGCAATTTCTTCTTTTTGCCAACTACATTAAGAACACGTGGAAACTCTGCGCTATACTTCAATTGTGGTCCCGAAGCTTCAGAGCATGCCTTAGCTTTTGATATGTCTGTTATTAACAACACTTTTATTAGCACTGCAGGTACAGATATCAATTTAGCAGCACTTTATGAGCGACGTGTTGAAGCTTATGGAAAAGAAAATGTGGGAACACCCCGCGATATTCGTTTCATTGGCAATCAGTTCTTTAGTGAGCATCCTACTCAACACCCTGTATTGTACGATCCGCTTTCTGTAGCATCTAAACAAACATGGATTGGCAATATATACAATGGCATGCCATTGGGTAGTAAAGAGAATATTGAGGGATTGAAACTGCAAAATGATGCCTCTCTGCATTACGACGATTCAAAGGTTTATGTAGATGATGTATCACGTGTACCCTTGTCTGTAGTTAAAGAACATTTGCCTTATAATAATATTGAAGGCATTGATTTAGATTTCGAGCAATTGGTAAACTTTGGTGTATCTCTATCACCCATCAACAGAAGACAAGTAGGGCCAAGATGGGCTATAGGTAAGCTGAAGAGTTATACGGAGATGGGGGAGTAGTTACTTCTATATATAATCTGGGGTCATAAAAAAAGCATCTTTGTAGAATAGACAACAAAGGTGCTTTTTTTGTTTTCATTTGAAGTATCAACTCCTTTTTCATGCTATTAGAGTAGAGATAACGTATAATAAGGGTCAAATATTATTACTATTAGGTCAAATATTAAACCTCCAACTGTTTGTTAACTACTACATTTGTATAGTGAAAGTTCGAAAACAACAAATTCGAAAAACATGTGTAATTTTATAACAAGTAAAATATATGAAAGAGCTTAATAGTAGTAATGTTGATAAAGTTGTTCGTCCAGAGCGCATAATTCAGTTTGGAGAAGGTAACTTCTTGCGTGGTTTTGCTGATTGGATTGTAAACAAGATGAATGAAAATACCGATTTTAATGGAAGTGTTGTTATTGTTCAACCATTAGCTGAAGGAATGATTGATGCATTAAAAAAACAAGATTATCTTTATCATGTTAATGTACAAGGACTTCAGGGTTCAAACACTGTAAATTCATTAGAATTGATTGACTCTATTAGTAGAGGACTTAATCCTTATGAGAATTTTGATTCATATTTAAAATTGGCAGAACAAGAAGATATACGTTTTATAATATCCAATACAACTGAGGCTGGAATTGAGTTTGATGAAAGATGCAAATTAAATGATGCTCCAGCCTCTTCCTATCCAGGAAAACTTCTTCAACTGATTTATCATCGTTATAATTTTTTCAATGGCGACCCTTCAAAAGGGCTCATAATATTGCCCTGTGAACTCATTTTTGAGAATGGTGCTAAACTCGAGGAAGCTCTCTTGCAATACATTGAATTGTGGAAGCTAGATGATGATTTTAAAGAGTGGTTCAACAAGTATTGCAATATATATTCAACCCTTGTAGATAGAATTGTTCCGGGTTTCCCTCGCAATGAGATAGACGATATACAAAAGAGACTGCAATACAGAGATAACTTAGTTGTGCAGACCGAAGTTTTTTATCTATGGGTTATTGAAGCTCCAGAGAGTCTGTCGGATGAGTTTCCTGCAGATAAAGCAGGGTTGAATGTAATGTTTGTTCCCTCAGAAGCTCCTTATCATGAGCGCAAGGTTACTTTGCTTAATGCACCACACACAGCGCTTGCACCAATTGCTTATTTATCAGGTGTAAATATTGTTCGCGATGCTTGTGAACATTCGGTTATAGGGCAATACATAAACAAACTTATCTTTGACGAGCTTATACAAACATTAGACCTTCCGGAAGATGAATGCAAGCAGTTTGCCAACGAGGTGTTGGAGCGTTTCAAGAACCCTTATATCGACCACCAAGTTACCTCAATTATGCTAAATGCATTCCCAAAATACGAGACAAGAGATTTACCTGGATTGAAGAAATACCTTGAGCGTAAAGGCGAACTTCCACAAGCTCTTGTACTGGGTTTGGCCGCACTTATAAAATACTACCAAGGAGATAGAAATGTATATGGAACACCTGTTGTCCCAAACGACTCTCCAGAAATTATTCAACTCTTATCTAAACTGTGGGCTACCAAAGATTTGGAGAGAATTGTAAAAGGTGTATTAGGAGCAAAAATTATATGGAACGAAGATCTAAACAACATACCAGGTCTTGCACAGTTGCTTGTAAACCAATTGCAACTAATAGAAGAAAAAGGTATGCTTAAAACTGTAAAACATATTTTAGACAAATAATATGAAAAAAACTATTCAAATTAATATAGATGACAATGTGGCTGTAGCACTGTCAAAGCTAAAAGCTAATGAGGAAATTGCTATAAATGAAGAGGTTATTACCCTAATGACTGATGTGCCAGCAGGTCATAAATTCACATTAAAGAAATTAAATAAGAATGACAACGTAATAAAATACGGTTATCCTATAGGACATATTAATCGCGATGTAGAAAAAGGTGTTTGGATTGACGACAATGATATAAAAACAAACCTATCAGGACTACTTGAATATACATATTCTCCGGTTGGTTATGAATCTGATATTGAATTTGAAAACCGAACTTTTAAAGGATACAAAAGAAGCGATGGTAAAGTAGGTATTCGCAATAATATCTGGATTGTACCCACAGTTGGTTGCGTAAATGGTATTGTAAATAAGTTGGCAGAAAAGTTTCGTGCTACAGAACTGCAAGGCTATGACAATATAGATAATGCAGTAGCATATACGCACAACTATGGCTGTTCTCAACTTGGCGAAGATCACGAAAACACCCGAAAGATACTTCGCAACTTAGTATTGCATCCCAATGCGGGCGGAGTTTTGGTTGTGGGTCTTGGTTGTGAAAACAATCAGCTTGAAGATTTTAGAGAACTTCTTGGAGAGTTTGACGAAACCCGAATCAAGTTTATGAAAACACAAGATGTGAATGATGAACTTACCGAAGGTATGAAGCTGCTAAAAGAGTTGGCCGAAAACTGTAAAGACGATAAGCGTGTAGAATTGCCAATATCTGAATTAAACGTTGGTTTAAAGTGCGGCGGATCAGACGGATTCTCGGGCATCACAGCAAACCCTTTGCTAGGTTGGTTCTCTGATTGGATTGTGGCTCAAGGAGGTACAACTGTATTAACTGAAATACCCGAAGCTTTTGGTGCAGAAACAATATTAATGAATCGTTGTAAAACCGAAGAGCTGTTTCATCAAACAGTTGAGGTGATAAACGATTTTAAACAATACTTTATAAGTCACGGCGAACCTGTTGGCGAAAACCCATCACCAGGCAACAAAGCAGGTGGCATTTCCACTCTCGAAGAGAAATCTTTGGGTTGTGTTCAGAAGTGCGGTTCAAGTTTACTAACCGGAGTATTGAAATATGCCGAAAGAATAGAAAACAAAGGACTGAATCTGCTTTCAGCACCCGGAAATGACTTAGTTGCTTCTACTGCTTTGGCTGCATCGGGTTGTCATATAGTGCTGTTCACAACTGGGCTTGGTACTCCATTTGGAACATTTGTTCCAACAGTAAAGATAGCTACAAATACAGCTTTAGCTGAGTCTAAAAGTAACTGGATAGATTTTAATGCAGGTTCTTTGTTGGAAGAGGATAATGTGCAAGACGAAACGTTAAGTGAGTTCATTGATAAAATTATTGCTATTGCAAACGGCGAACAAGCACTGAATGAAACAAACGGATATGAAGAAATTTCTATATTTAAGTC
>CAZBVD010000014.1:0-19251 GCA_964495235.1 uncultured Dysgonomonadaceae bacterium
GAAATTCAACTCTTCTTTTTCAAATCTTACATCGTAGATTTGAAATTCAAGGCTTGTTTTTCCAATCTTGCGTAGTGGATTTGACTTTTATCTCATAAAAATGGAATCTGCAGTGGAATCTACGGATAGGGTGTAAAATGTGTTTTTACGCTTTCATAAAACATTGTGTTTTTAATCTAGCTGCAGGTAAACAGAAATGTTTGAGCAATAGTAGCTAACAAAAAAAATCAGAGCAAGCAGATTTTCATCTGCAGGCCCTGATTCAAAAAAATAGTAGTAAGTAATTTTCAGTTTCTTTTAGTCGTTTAGTTCTGGATTAGCTTCCCTTGCCGATTTTGGTATTTGTATGGTGTAGCGTGAGTCGTTTTTCTGTAAAACAACTTCTACACCTTTTACTGTTTTTCTTACCTCAGGTTGAGTAGTTCTTCTCCAATCATACCATTGATGGCCCTCTAAAGCTAACTCTTTTTCTCGCTCTGCTAATATTGCTTCAATAAGCTCGTCGTCAGACAAAGAGTTTAAAAGATCCATTTCGGTAGTGTAAGCATCGGGGGTGTATCTGTGTTGCAACAGTGTGCCCAGTTGTGTGCGTGCATCATCCAATTGGTTTAAGTGCGCTAATGCTTCGGCCACGTTTAAATAAAGCTCTGCTCTTCTAAATGATACAAGCTCGCTTGATGTGCTTACTTTATTAGCTATAAGATAACCATTCCACGACTCCTCGAAATAGTTTAACGGACGTAAATCGCCATCTTTATATGAGTTGATGAGTGAATTGGATATAGAAGCATAATCGCGAAGCACTAACACTGTTACATTCTCAAGCGACAGCATTGCCTCTTTTGATTTGTAGTTTGTATTAGAAACATAGCTATTGCTATTCATGTCTTCCAACTGATTGTTGATAGCTAATGCTTTTTGTGCTGCATTGGCCGATAGTTGCCACTCTTGCATATATAAAAGCACCCTTGATTTTAATGCATATAGACTTTCTAAAGAGAAACGGTATTTGTTATCGCCTTCTTGTTGCTCTAATACCATTAACGATTCGGCTTTGTCTATGTCATTGAGAACGCGGTCGTAAACAGCCTGCAAAGTAGCTTTAGGGAATGTTTGCTCTACGTCTATTTCAGTTGTAATGGGCACTGCTTTTACTGTTGCAGCAGTAGATTTGTTATATGCAGGAGCATACATGTTTGCCAACTCGAAATACATAAATGCACGCAAAGCATATGCCTCTCCAATTACTTGTTCTAAGCTTTCGGAGCCATCATCTTGAGCATCGGGGCCGTTGTTTATAATTTCATTTGCATGAAATATAACTTGATAGAACGACATGTATGGATATTCTTGCGTTTTTGCATTGTCGGTAGCAACATCGTTCCACATGTATATGTCTTTATACATATCAAAACCATCAAGGCCCATTCCCCAAGGATCGTCTTCGGGGCTAAACTGCGTGCCACGCATGTTGAGTAGAGCTTTGTGTTGAGGCACTAATTTGTATGCTGAGTTTATAAGTCCTCTATATTCAGATGTCTTGTTTGGTATTACTTGTCCTACTGGGGTAATATCAAGATAATCGTCGCATGCACTCAGTGTAAAAAGAAAGAGTGATGAGAGAAGTAACTGTTTTATTTTATTTTTCATTATATATCTGTTTTTAGAATGAAACATTTACCCCAAACGAAATTGTTTTAGGAATTGGTTGCGAATAAATATTACCATAGTTTTCTGGATCGAAATAACCCTGATAGCTGCTTCCAAATACAAATGGATTGCGCGCTTCAAGATTAAATCGGATAGATGAAATGTGCTTGCTTTTTAGTACATCTTGATTAAGTGTGTATCCTAATCTGATACTGCTAATTCTGATGGAGCTAATTTTCTTAATCCAAATATCGTAGTAGTTAAATGAGCGAGATGCATCGTATGAGTCAATCCAATTGTATTCCATATCTATTTGATCGTTGTTAGTATTGCGCCCTAATATACGTGGGTAAATTCCCATTGTGTTATCTTCAGACCATACATCGTTCATGCGAGTAGTATAGTTTACTCCCGGGTCAACCTGTGTTGGATTGTAGAATGGTGTTTCGCGCATAGTTCTATTTATAAAGAAGTTTGACGAAATGGATAAGTCAAAATCTTTGTAGCTAAATCTGTTGTTAAAACCACCCGATAGTTGAGGGTCCATGTCGCCCATGTAAGTAAAGAGCTTTCTAAATTCTTTTGTGTCGTAGCCAGTTATAACATCGCCCCACATACCTGTTTCTAAGTTGTAGAATTCTTTCATGCTCACTTTTTCGCCATTGCTATTTTCAAATAGCATGAAACCGTTTTCGTCCAGTCCTGCAGTTTTAATGCCAAAAAGGGCATTTACAGGATATCCTTCGCGCGATGGAAACCAATCGTTGTCGGGGGTGTTTATACGGGTTACTTCACTTTTGTTTTTAGAAATATTGAAATCGGTGCTCCATCTAAAATCTTTTGTCTTAACATTAAGTGTAGATAGAGAAACCTCCCAACCTTTGTTGGATACTTGCGCCCAGTTAAGGTTTACGTAGTTGAAACCGTTTTCGTGTGGCAATGCTTTAGAGTTTATCAAATCTTGACTGTTACGATTGTATGCGTCAAAACTGATGTTTATTCTATTGTCGATAATACCCAAATCAAACCCAAGGTTTGTAGTAGATGTTTTTTCCCATCTCAAGTATTTATTGGGTGGGGACACAACGTTGATTGTTGGCACACTCTGTCCGGGGAAAAAGCTTGTATTATTCCAGAAACCTTTCACAAATGGCGATGTTTCTTTGTCTATATTACCTTGCAGACCATATGATCCACGCAGTTTCAAATTACTCAACCAACTTACATCTTTCAAGAATTCTTCTCTACTTGCATTCCATGCTCCAGAGATAGACCAAAGTGGCAAGTATTTGTATTTTGGGTCAACACCAAAAAGGTCTGAACCATCATAACGAAGACTACCAAAGATTGTATATTTTTTATCAAGCGTGTAAGAAGCAGTACTGAAAAACGATGCAAAAGCATTCTCGTTAAATCTTTTTGAATACTGTCTTAAACCAAGTGAGTGCGTATTACTATATCCTTCGGGGAAAATAACTGGCTTTGTTGTCATTGAGTTTTCATCAAAACCAAAACCCTTTGTATGTATTTCAGTAAAATCGTTTCTACGTAGTTCCATTCCCACCATAACATCTATATCGTGACGGTCTGCAAAGGTTTGCTGGTAGAAAGCTTGGTTTCTCCAGTTGTATTGAAACATTCTGTCTTCCCAGTTCTGAATAATACCACCCTCTGGAAGTACCGAGTTGCCTCTATAGCGATACGACTCTCTGTACTGTCTTGTGAAAAAAGTTTCAGCTTGGCCAAACTTCTCAGCTGCATTGTTTTCTATTTGCAATCCTAATTGAGACGAAAGATTCAATGATTTCAACACTTTGTAGTTTACCTCAAAAATACTTTTTAGTGATTGAGATTTCATAAAATAATTTGAATTCTTCTGCTCCTCTATATAGTTGAAAGGAATAGGCAAATCGCTTGTGTTCATTAAATCTGGGTCATATACATATTTTCCATCCTGGGTGTATGCATTTAAATATGGGTTTACTCTTCTTGTATAGTTCTGAGCATTGGTATATGTTCCGTTTACAATGTAAGTGTTTCTATCATTTTGATTGGCAAAAAGCCCCACACTAAATTTTAGTTTAGATGTTATATTGAAATCTGTATTCATTGTAACATTGAAACGATCAAAAGATGTGCCTTTTGTGGTTCCTTCTTCAGTGTAATATCCAGCACTAAAGTAGTAGTTAGCAAAATTGCTTCCGCCTGACAGACTCAGTCCATATTGCTGGTTAAATGTTGGTCTGTATATTTCGTTAAACCAATTTGTTCCATCCATGCGCAATGCATTTATTTGCTCTTGTGCTTCGCTGGATATTCCACTTAGTCCGTTTTGAAGAAAAGCATCTTTCTGACCCGTGCTTTCAAGTACCCGTGATACACCTCCATTTTCTGCTCGATAGGTGTGATATGGGTTTTGCAACAAATCCATTTCTAATTTCACCTTCTCTGAAGCGTTCATGAGGTTTAATCTGCTAAAGTCTGGTTTTCTGGTGTAAAACAGATCCGATGAGAAGTTAATGCGCATTTTACCCTCTCGGCCTTTCTTTGTGGTAATAACAATAACACCGTTTGCAGCTCTTGCTCCATAAATAGCGGTAGCAGCAGCATCTTTAAGGATGGTGATGTCTTGAATGTCATTAGGGTTTAGACCAGCAATAGAAGTGTTTGTTAGGTTGTCTATATTCTCTTGTGCTTGAAAATCACTTGGAACATCGTTTCCTTCTAATGGAATACCATCTAAAACCCACAGAGGATCGCTTGACCCTGATAGTGATACTGTACCTCTAATACGTATTTTACTGGCACCACCTGGTGCGCCAGAGGCAGGAGTAGAAACTAATCCTGCTATTTGCCCTGTCAACAGTTGGTCAACATTGGGTGCGCCTACTTGCATTATATCTTCAGCCTCTACTCTTGAAACCGACGATGTGAGCTTTCGTCTCTCAATGCGTTGATAACCCGTTACAACAAGATCGCTCAACATAGTAGCATCTTCTTGCAGTTCAATATTGTATGTATCTGAAGATGTTAGTTGTAGTGTTTCAGCATTATAGCCTACATAGCTAATTATAATTGTTTTAACAGATGTGGGAAATGTAAACAAGTAATTTCCATCATAGTCTGTAACAACACCTTGCGGACTGTAGTCCGCAGCTCCCTTTTCATTGGGTGAAATAAAAACTGTTGCGCCAATCAACGCTTCTTTCGTTGTGCCATCTATAACACGCCCTTTTATAGTTCGGACGTTTTGAGCAAAAACCGAAAAAACGATTAATTGCACAAATAATGTTAGGGTAATTTTTTTCATTCTGTAAGTTGTAAAAAAATTAATTTGATTAAATATTTAGTGCACTATTTATTCTTAAAAGTAAATCATTGTAGTGATATTTAGTAGCAGCGTCAGAAGAACGTGTACCCTTTTCAACATCTTTCTTAACTCTCAATAGTAGACCTCTTTTAGCTGATATTGCATCAGATATTCTGTCGGATAGTGAACCGTAGAAAGATATATTGCGAATAACATCGCTTGCTGCACGGTCTGCATCAAGGCTATTTTTGTCGTCATTATTAATACTTACTAAGCCTCTGTTTTCCTTAGTCACAGCACCTTCAGATACCGACTGAATAAGTGCATCTACTAACCCTTTTTGTATAAAGCGGTCTTTCACACTAAGGGCTTTCTTTTTTCTTGTAGCTCCAAAAGTAGCATCGTAAAGCACATCCAGCATTTCAACAGGTGTGAAAGCTTTGCTACCATTTTGATATTCGTTTTCAGACATACGTATCAACCTTTTGTTGTTGAGTAAATCCCAGTAAATATAGCTCTGAGCATTTTTCAATAACAATGTTGGAGAGCTTTCAAGTACACCGCTTGGAGAGCTCTTAATTGGGAAAGTGTATTTACTTAGTTCGTTATCAAAAAGCCAATCTGTATCTGTAATTGATTCACGAATTAAGAAGTCTAACGATTTTCTTTGCACATCTTTTGGTACAAACGTAAAAGTTTCTACACCGCTATTTCTGACGTTATTTTCAATATAAATACCGCCAATATTGGCCATTGGGTGATACACCAAGTTATTCCAGTGGTTAATAACAGCATGGTATAATTGTCCTGCTTCTTTGTATCCTTGAGTTGCTTTACCATTGTTGGTAATAGTAAGTATCTTTGGCATTAAGCGTTTTAAGTTGGCAATACCATACTCACTTGCTTTAACTGGGTCGTCGCCCAAATCTTCGGTTTGTGCTCGTGGATCGGTTGCATCGCGTGGATCTTGTGCCTCGCTATATCTGTAAAGATCGCCAGTGTGATTGTTAAGTATTTCTGCAAGAAATTTTGCTTCATCAGTTGGGTTGGTTTTGCCCGACCATCTATAACCATATTCAATAGCAAATAAATCGTACACCCCAATTTGTGGTGATAAAACCTCTATGTTATCTTCTGGCTGTGCCACATAGTTGTAGCGCGAGTAATCCATAATAGAGGTCGATGTTCCCCATTTCTTAACAAACTCATTGCTTCGCAAGGAGTCTACTGGGAAAGCAGCTGATGCTGCCATGTTGTGACGCAATCCAAGAGAGTGTCCTACTTCGTGACAAGCAACAAATCTCATTGCATCGCCCAATAACTCTTCTGGCAAATCCCAAATTTGAGCTTCGGGTTGTGCAATTGCTGTTTGTGTAATAATCCAACTTCTTAGCATTGACACTACATTGTGCCACCATATTATGTCGGCCTGAATTATTTCTCCTGAACGTGGGTCATAAACAGAAGGACCCATAGCATTCATTTTCTCCGATGCTACATAAGTAATGCTTGAGTAGTTTATATCGTCGGTATCTGTTTCCTCTGTAAATTCTTCTGCAATAATAGCATTTTTGAATCCGGCCTTCTCAAAGGCAATTTGCCAATCCTCTATGCCTTGCTTCATGTATTTTCTCCATTGTCTGGGGGTTGACTTATCAAGATGAAAAACAATTGGTTTCTTTGGCTCAACCAATTCTCCACGCAAGTATGCTTCCTCGTCAGATGGTTCGAGTCTCCAACGTGTAATAATTTCTTTTTGCTCTACATTGCTTTGCCTGTCGGAGTAGAAAGTATATGGCACTGTAAAGTAGCCTACTCTTGAAGAAAGGAAACGACCTGGTGCTGGAGTTTCGGGAAGAAGAACAATAGATGAAACTGCTTCTACTGTTAGGTAAACAGATGAAAATCCTTCATCAACCTTTGTAGATAATTCCGAAACAATAGATACATTATTTTCAAATGATTTTGCACGTACAATGCGTGACAAATCTTTTGTAATTGAACCTCCAATATTGATTTTTTTGTACAAGTCGTTGAAAGTAGTTAGTGTACCGTTATATAGGTCGGTCACCTTTATGATGTAAGAGGTAGAGTCTTTATTGTATCCCTCAATTTTAAGACTTCCCATTAGCGAAGAGGTGAAGTTTTCGTGCACAGATGCTGCAATAAAGTCGTCTTCGGGGTAATGAGGCTTTGGTCTTACATTGCGTATAAAAAGTTTGTCTGTGTTTTTGTCTAATTCAAATCGTATTAGTGTATTATCGTAGTTAATACCTTTGTTTATGCCCGCATCGTTAAGTTCGTAGGGTACTTTTAGTATTTTGTTTACAATTAAAAACTCTCTATTAAGAATACTGTCAGGTATCTCAAAATAGTAGTCGTTTTTTAATTCATATATTGTAAACAAGCCCTCTTTGCTAGTAGCACTATCGGTGAGTTGTTTGTATATATTACTTTTTGTGGATACACTATCTTTTGCATTGCTTTCTTTTGCTAATAGTGCAAAGGATTGGAGGGTGATTAATAAAAATAGAAGGATTTTTGTTCTCATACTTATAAATAGTTTTTTTCAAAGAATGAGAAAAAAAAGTAATTACACAAAGTATTTGTAGTGAGTTGCGTGTTTTTTGTAGTGAAAATAATTATAATAAGGGCACTTTGGCTACAAAGTGATTATTTTCTATAGTAAAACTGCATGGCAAGCTGGTGAGATGTGAGTATCTTTTAGTAAGGTTTTCTAAACCTATACCCATTGAGTGTATGTTGGCAGGAGGGTTGTAATTGTTTTTTACAAATAGGTAGTTTGATACTGTGTAAACCTCTATTATCAATGGCTCATTTTCAGTCATCATGGTATGTTTAATGCAATTCTCTATTAGCAACTGTAAAGACATTGGTGGTAGCTGTTGCAATAAAGCTGCATCGTCAATATTGAATGTGACTTGAATTCGTTTTAAAAAGCGTATTTGCTGCAAGTAAATATAGTCTTTGCTAAATTTCAACTCTTCCTCTAATATTGTTAAGTTATAGTTCTGTTGTTTTAATAGATATCTGTATAGATTTGACAATGCTATGGCAAACTGCTTTGCCTCTTCGGGTCTTTTATTTACCAACACCTTTAAACTGCTTAGCGAGTTGAAAAGAAAATGCGGGTTGAGTCCATTTTTAAGCTGTTCAAGCTCAGTGGCTAATACTTCTTGCTTTTGGAGTTCGTTTTTTAGCTCTAATTTTATTTTGTCTTGTTCGGCTTGTTGCCTTTTCATAAATTCTTTTTGCCAAAGTAAAATACCAAGAAATAAAATCAATGCAAACCCTAATGATGCGGAAAGCGCCATATATATAAATGCTCTTCTTATATTAGTTACCAGTTCTTTAAAACTAATATCTGGTACATTAGCAGCAATAGTCCATATGTTGCCATCAATATCAAGGGTTTCATAATAAGTATAAACAGGGATGCCCAGATAGTCTGAAAATGTTTTAGATACTGTTTTTTCTTCTTCTTCTTCTTCTTCTTCTTCTTCTATCTCATCATAGGCTTCTTCTGGCTTTATACTTGAAAGTCCAATTTTTAATTCGTTTGGATGGTAAATGTAAATATTGTTGTGACTAAAGGTAATATAGGCGTAAGATAAGCTCTTGTTTATAGCTATTTTATCATGCAGTTTATCTAGTGGTATTTTCAGTGAAAGGGCTTTGTTGCTTGAGTCTGTTGAGGCAACAGGCACTGTTATCTGCAAATACTTAGTGCTATCTTCTAAAAGAGCGCGCATTCCATAACTGTTTGTAGTTTTGAAGGGGTTGTCAATTATTTCAATGTTAGCAAATATGCTATCTTCTTCTGTTAAGTATGCTATACTTTCTTTTATATCGATATCTGCAAAAGTAGCTATATGCTTTATTTCTTTTAGTTTATCAATATAATTAAAGAGTATACCTTTAAAAGTATTGATGTTATTGATGGAGGTGTTTTGCACCATCATAATTACTTTTTCTTCAGCTTCTTTTTCTAGTTGCTGCTCTTTATGATAAGAAAAAATATTTATAATCGTTAATACTACAATTCCTATCCATAGAAAAGGGCTTTTTATAATTTTACTTTTTATTTTTCTATCCATAATTTAAACTCACTTGTGCGGCCCCTGCTAACTATTAAATCTGTTGTATCATCTATGTCTAAAACAACCTTTATTCTTCCTTCTGTATACGACATCCATTCTTTTACAAAATCTCTGTAAAGAATGAAGGTGCGATTTATTCTAAAGAAAAGATGAGGGTTGAGTATGGTTTCTAAATCTCTTAAAGTATAGTTAGTAAACATGCGTTTACCTGTTTCAAGGAAAGCAAAAACATATCTATCATCTGCTTGAAAGTAAACGATCGATTTTATATTCACTATTTTTTTGATAGGCCCTAATGTAAGAAGCATTTGCTCTTTATACTCCGAATTGTTTGCAGTGTGATCTGCAATAATGTTTTGGTTGTTTTTAAAATAATATTGTTTCAACAACTCATGTTTCTCCAATGCTTTTACAACCTCTGTTTCATCTATTGGTTTTAAAATATATGATATTCCGCTTACATTAAAAGCTTCAATAGCATATTGGTCATATGCTGTGGTGAATATTACTGGACTCTTAACTTTTACTTTATCAAAGATTGAAAACGACAAGCCATCGCTGAGTTGGATATCCATAAAAATTAAATCGCACTGATTACTGTTAATCCACTTAACAGATTCTTCAATGCTATGAAGCTTAGCCAATACTTTATAAGAAGGGTTTATATTTAAAAGGATCTCCTCTAGTTCATCGGCCAATAAAGACTCATCTTCTACTATAAGAATATTCATAACTATAAAATTAATAATTTTATTTGTTTAATTCTATATTTATTAGACTATTTCATGTAAATGGTGCTATAAACAAAAAACCGCTCCAGTAATTGAAGCGGTTTTTTGTTTATGGTTAAAGAGAGACTTTTACATGTATTTTTTAATGTTAGCTTCATGCTTTTCTCTGTCAAATCTTTCATAATGTGGATTCATTGGCTCATAGCTTTCATCATCCCACAAGTCTGTTGTAATCATTAGGTCGGCACTATATCTATTGCAAGCAATAGGCACATTATGCACTCTGCATTGTCTTAAAAGCATCATTATGTCTGCTTCGTGAGGCTGTGCATTAAGGTCGTCAATAAGAAAAACAGCTAAGTCAATCTCTTTTCTTACCACCATTGCAGCAATCTCTGCATCTCCGCCAAGGGGGCCGGATGTCATTATCTGCATTTCGGGGTTTACACCTTTGCTCGCTAATGCTTCTTGCACCAAAGTACCTGTGGTTCCTGTGCAAACTAAAGAGTGATGAGACAGAAAATCTGAGTTGTATATTACCCAGTCTATAATATCCACTTTACGGTTGTCGTGTGCAACCAAAGCAATTCTAAGTTTTCGTTTCATACCTTTTTAAATTCCTAACTCTTCACGAATTAGTTCAATTTTTTTATTGGCATTTTCTTCTGCTTTTTTCAAACCCTCTCTTGTGTCTGCTGGTCCACCCTTAACTTCTATGTAGAACTTTATCTTTGGTTCTGTTCCTGAAGGACGGATTGATAGTTTTGTTCCATCTTCAGTGTAATATTGAAGAACGTTAGATGTTGTAGGCATAGCAAGAGTGATAGTTTCATTGGTGTTGAAGTCTTTTGCTTCAAGAGATGCAAAATCTTTTAATAAAGAAACGTTTGACCCTGCTAATTTAGTGAGCGGGTTTTCGCGGAAGTTTCTCATCATAGCTTGAATTGCATCAGCACCTTCTTTTCCTTGTTTCTCAAGCGAAATACCTTCTTCTTTAGAATATCCGTATTCTATGTAAATATCTTGAAGCAGTTGGTATACTGTTTTGCCTTTGTCTTTTGCCCATGCTGCTATTTCAGCAAAAAGCATACATGCCGAAATGGAGTCTTTGTCGCGTACAAAATCTCCAGCAAGGAAACCATAGCTCTCTTCTCCACCACCAAGATATGTTTTGGTGTCTTCATTCTTTTTAATAATATCCGCAATCCATTTAAAACCAGTGTAGCTATCATATAGTTCAACATTGTTTTTTCTTGCTATTTCAGTTACAAGTTCGCTGGTAACAATAGTTTTAACTACATATTCTTTACCCGTGAGTTTGCCAAGTTCTTGCCATCTTGTAATAAGATAATATAAATAGATAATCATAGTTTGATTACCGTTTATCAACACAAACTCGCCTTCATTGTTTCTAACAGCAGTTCCTATGCGGTCTGCATCAGGGTCAGTTGCCATTACAATTTCAGCATCAGTTTCCATTGCTCTTTTCACAGCAAGTTCAAGTGCAGCAGGTTCTTCAGGGTTGGGAGAAATTACAGTTGGGAACTCTCCACTAACTACATCTTGCTCTGGCACATTAATTACATTGGTAAAACCAGCTGCTTTAAGTGCTGCAGGTACAAGCGCAACACCTGCTCCGTGAATAGGAGTATAAACAATCTTTAAATCGTGATGACGTTTGATAATATCTGGAGATAAAGAGAGTTTTAAAATCTCTTCAATAAAGATTTTGTCCATGTCTTTACCAATAATCTTGATAAGATCTGGGTTACCTTCAAATTTTATATCATCGATAGATTTTATACTGTTTACCTCTGCAATTATATTTTTATCGTGAGGGGCCAATACTTGTGCACCATCATCCCAATAGGCTTTATAACCATTGTACTCTTTAGGGTTGTGAGATGCAGTAATCATTATACCGCTCTGACAGCCAAGTTTGCGTATAGCAAAAGAGACTTCGGGAGTAGGACGCAATTCTTCGAAAAGATATACCTTTATACCATTTGCAGAGAAAATGTTTGCAGATATTTCAGCATATTTGCGGCTGTTGTTTCTGCAATCATAACCTATTACTACTTTTATTTCAGGTAAATCGGCAAATTCTTTTAAAAGATAGTTACTCAAACCTTGAGTTGCGCCTCCAATAGTATATTTGTTTATACGGTTTGAACCAGCACCCATGATGCCACGTAAACCACCTGTACCAAACTCAAGTTCTTTATAAAATGCATCAATGAGCAATGTTTTGTTTTCATCATTAAGCATTTGCTCAACTTCTTTCTTTGTCTCTTTATCATAATTACCTGCAAGCCATCTTTGAGCTTTATCGGTAACTTTTTTTAATAATGTTTCTTGGTTCATAGTTTGTTATCTTTTAATCTTTTGTGTTTATTAAAATAATACTTTATACTTATCGCCTGTTTGTTCAATAACTTTTCGATAATGTTCGTTGGAGTATCCAGGTCTGTCGGGTGATGCTGGTTGTCCGTGTTCATTGCGCTTAAATTCTCCATTCTCTTCTTTCTTTACAACACCGTCTAAATATTTCACCATCATATACTCACCCATCTTTTTCCACTCAATCAATCCGTTTGTAACAGTGCTGTTGCTGTAATTTGTTAAGAAGCTTATGGCTTCTTTTTTCGACTCTTTATATAATTCTAATGCTTTTTTTTCAATTTCGGGTTGGTTAGCTTCAAAACTACTTTCTAATTTATTTTGTAATTCTTGTACATGAACAATTTTGTCGCTGTAGCGGTCATATACCATATTCGACACCCAGTTATGAATCCAAAAAGCCGATTCCCATGTGAAGTTAAGCAAATCGCCATTACCAACTTTCATCTCTTCTGGCATTGCTGTGTTGCCCACATACACTGGGTAATATACACTTTGTGCAGCATCGTCTATTCCAAACCATAAAATTCCACCAATTTCGTTTGGTAACCATGAGCGCGATTGCGATACAAATGAAAAGCCTGTTTGTTGTGTTGCAATGGGTCTTTCGTTGCAATATTCAACAGAGTCAACTTCCCAAGTTAGTGGTGACCAACGGTAGGGAGAGCTAAAAGGGCCAGCACCATAATCGTGTCTCCAATCTAAATCAGTATCTTCATAATGGTCGCGCATAAAGTTTTGAACGTCGCGCACAGATAGTTTTCTGTCAGGTTTAATGTATAAAGGCATTGGGTCTGTTGTTTCACCTTTGGCATAGCTCACATACTTTGCCATATCTTTATTTACAAGGTTGAAAAACGACCATACGCGTGCTTCACAAAAACGAAGAGCTCCAAAATCAATTGGCGCATAGGCCTGAGCAAAACTAAAATCCTCATCGCTACCAGTATAATATCCTTTTTCGCGTGCAAAAGAAATTACATCGGGAGAATAGATGCAGTTATCGGGGTCGTTCAATGGAAACTGTTGAATACGAGCTTGGTTGGCATGTGCCGAAACACAATCGTCAGGAATCCTTACAGCTACCCATACAGCTCCCTTGTTGCCTTCGCCTTTACCTATAAGTTCCATTACCCAAACTTCGTTGGGGTCGGCAATAGAAAATGACTCTCCAGTACTATGGTATCCGTAATCTTTTACAAGGTCTGTCATTACTTTTATTGCTTCGCGTGCATTTCTGGCTCTTTGCAAAGTGGTGTATATCAAACTACCATAGTCCATTATTCCATTTGGGTCAGAAAGTTCTCTTCGACCAGTAAAAGTAGTTTCTCCAATGGCAAGTTGAAACTCATTCATGTTTCCTACCACGTTGTAGGTTTGTAAAACTTGAGGTATTTCGCCTAAGTATTTTCCAGAATCCCACTCATATATTTTTAACATTTCGCCAGCATTGTACTTTTTTGCAGGCCAATGATATAGTTCGCCATACAAATTATAAGAGTCGGCAGAATAAGAAATCATTGTTGACCCGTCAGTCGATGCTTTTTTACCAATAAGGAAATTGGTGCATGCAAAGATCATGGACACAGATAATTGAAAAACTAAAAATAGTCCGATAATTTTTTTCATTGTAGAAATAGAGTTTAAAGATTTGTAATTACAGTCTCAAAGATAACTTTTATTTATATATTTAAGCATACAGTTTTAGAATATTTATTTTTTGTGCTTTAAATACCCTCAGCAACCCAATTTTTCTCTATATTTGTATTTTATAATCTCATCTATTTTGTAGAACTATGGACAACGATTTAAAGAAAACAAAAAAAAGGTCATGGGGCTTAAATAGCCTTCAGATTGGTGTGCTTTTATTTGTAGTTGTCATGTTGTTTTTGTTTAGTGATAGCAACATAAAAAAGCGAATTGATAGTGATAGAGAAATAAGGGGGCTGAAAAGCCAAATTGAGTTTTACAGAAAAAAAATAGAAGAAGATAAAATAAAACTTCACGAGCTTCAATCCGACAAGGAAAACTTGGAGAAGTTTGCACGTGAAAACTACTTTATGAAAAAGGAGAACGAAGAGGTTTTTATCATTAAGTAGTAACATATGTACAAAGTACCAATTGAGAATAATGAAATACAATATCAAAGACATTTTATATAAAGCATCAGCTATATTAATTTTAATATTTACGGTTATCTATTCATTTCAGCCCATAATTGCTGTATGGGGTATGGTAGTAGGTGTTAGCCTGTTTTCTGCTATTACTGTTACTAATCCATATCCTGGAAAGAGTATTAGGGGTAAACGCTTATTCAATTTTCAAGTTTTTGCTTGTGTACTGATGGTAGTGGCCACATTTCTAATGTATAAAGGAAGAAACGAGTGGCCAGTGTTGTTGCTGATAAGTGCTGTATTCTTGTTTTATTCTTCTATTGTGCTACAAAAAGAGCTTGAAAAAGAAAAGGGTAGGAGCGATGCTAAACAATAGGTCTTTTACACTCAACAAGTCAGCTTTAGCACTGTACGCACCCATCAAACACTATTTGCAGTATATAAAGCATAACAATGGAGGGATGTCATGAAAAACGATCTTCTTGTACAAAAGTACAGACAATACCTGTTGTTGGAAAAAGGACTTTCGGCTAATTCAATTTCGGCCTATATGACCGACCTTCGCAAGCTGCTTGATTACACAGCAGAGAGGCAGTTGACCATGGAAGATGTTACTACCACCAATTTGGAAGAGCTATTTGCTCAACTTTACGACAAAGGTATCAAGCCACGCTCAATAGCGCGTATGTTATCTGGTGTTAAATCATTTTTCAAATATCTCTTTTTAGAAGATTATATTCAGGTAAATCCTGCCGAGTTATTAGATACTCCTTCTATTGGGCTAAAACTCCCCACTGTGTTGTCTATTGAAGAGATTGATGCTTTGCTTTCTATTATAGATGTTTCCACTGTTGAGGGGGCGCGCAATTATGCAATTATAGAAACTTTGTATAGCTGTGGACTACGCGTGTCTGAGCTTACAAGCTTACGGTTTACAAACCTTTTCTTTGATGAAGGGTTCATTCGTGTAGATGGCAAGGGTAGTAAGCAACGCTTAGTTCCAATATCGGATGTGGCCATACAGAAAATAAACAATTACTTAGTTTATCGCAACTCAATGATAGCAAAGAAAGGTAGCGAAGACTTTCTTTTTATTAGTAAAAGAGGCACACCCATTTCTCGTATCACAGTTTTTTATTACATAAGGAAATATGCAGAAGAGGCTGGTATCAAAAAAACAATAAGCCCACATATTTTTCGACACTCTTTTGCTACACACATGCTTGAGCGTGGTGCAAACATCCGATATGTGCAAGCAATGCTAGGGCATGAAAAAATTACAACTACAGAATTGTACACGCACTTAGATAGAAACTTCCTTCGTCAAGAGATTATATCTCATCATCCGCTTAATAAAGAAGACTGAAGTAATGGGTTAATTATTAATGGTTAATTGATTAATGGTTGTGCCGCTTTCTTTGCTGGCGCTACAAACACCCAAATTGATCATCTCTACAATGGTGATGAAATCATTAATAATTAACCACTAACCATTAACCATTATTTCGTATAATGTTTTACCATCGCATACAATTACTGCGTGTTGCATGCTAGACGCCCATTTTGGGCTTCTCTACAATCACCTCGCTATTTTTCTTAACTCTTCATTCTTCATTCTTCACCCCTTACTGCTCACTGTTTACATGAAAGAATACCATCCTTTAAATAGAAAACAATAGCCCCACACCTCAAAGAGTCTTTACTCATAAATAAAAACCCGCTGAAATAGGTAGTCTCAAAGAAATAATTCTTATATTTGCTCAATTAAATGAAACATTCAACAGTACACATAAAAAATCACATCCTATGAAATTTGTAGTTTCAAGCGCACTATTATCGTCGCATTTACAGACTATTAGTCGTGTAATAAGTTCGAAACCCACGTTGCCAATACTCGATTGCTTTCTTCTTGAACTAAAAGACAACAAGTTGACAATCACAGCTGCCGACAATGAAGTTAGAATGGAGACTTTTGTAGAGGTTGCAGATCACGAGGGTGAAGGTTCATTGGCAATTAATGCTAAAAACTTATTGGATCCTCTACGTGAATTACCCGACCAGCCTTTGACGTTCGAAATAAATGACGATAACCTTGAGGTTTATATTTATTACCACAACGGTAAGTATAATTTTATTGGAATGAAGGGCGAGGAATATCCTCAACCAAAAGAGTTAAATGATACTGCTCTCACACTCACTTTTGATTCTCAAATATTACTTAGCGGTATCAATCGCACTGTTTTTGCAACTGCCGATGATGAGTTGCGCCCCGTAATGAATGGTATTTACTTTGATATAAATACAGAGGACTTAACTTTTGTTGCGTCCGATGGTCACAAATTGGTAAAGGTAACATCAAGTGATGTGAAAGCATCTGAAAGAGCTTCTTTTATTTTGCCAAAAAAACCAGCAAACTTGTTACGCACAGTTCTTCCAAGAGAAGAAGGAGAAGTGCAAGTTACGTTTGATGAGAATCACGCAGTGGTAAAATTAACCAAATACAATATGGTGTGCCGTTTTGTTGAGGGGCGTTATCCAAACTACAACTCAGTTATACCAACAGATAATCCTAATAAAGTTACCCTTGACAGGTTGAATTTCTTGAATGCAGTAAAACGTGTTTCAGTTTTCTCAAATCCTTCAAGCAACTTGGTAAAGATGCAATTGTCAGAAGACAAAATAATTATAACAGCACAAGATATCGATTATCTTACAGCTGCCGAAGAGGTTATTACTTGTGAGTATTCAGGCAATGCAATGAGTATCGGTTTTAAAGCTCCTTTCTTGGTAGATATTCTCAACAATATTCCTTCTACTGATGTTATTCTTGAGCTATCAGATCCGTCTCGTGCAGGTATTATCGTACCCGTAGAAAACGAGGAGAACGAGGAGATGCTTACATTGATTATGCCAATGATGCTAAACGACTAAAAACAAAACAGACAAAAGAAAGCTAAAGATGTAACCCTTCTTTAGCTTTTTTTGTAAATAAAACATACTACATACTATCACCTACTCTCATAAAACTGAAGGGTAGTGGGTATTTAAATAGTAATTAAATGCTGTTTGTCAATAGCATTTAAACAAAACAAACAATACAATGAAATTAAATCTTAAAAATCCAATAGTTTTCTTCGACTTAGAAACAACAGGTATCAATATTTCACGAGATAGAATAGTTGAATTATCTTTCTTAAAAGTATTTCCTAATGGAGAAGAGGAGATGAAATCAAAACGAGTGAATCCTGAAATGCCAATACCTGCAGAATCTACTGCTATACACGGAATAACAGACGAGGATGTAAAAGATTGTCCTACTTTTAAGCAAATTGCCAAATCATTGGCAAGCCAAATAGAGGGTTGCGATTTTGCTGGATTCAACTCCAATCGTTTTGATGTGCCTATGCTTGCAGAGGAGTTTTTGCGCGCAGGCATCGATTTTGATATGAGTAAACGTAAGTTTATTGATGTTCAGGTTATATACCATAAAAAAGAACCACGCACTTTAGCAGCTGCTTACAAATTCTATTGCGATAAGGAGTTGGTTGATGCTCACTCGTCAGAGGCTGACACCAGAGCTACATACGAAGTGTTAAAATCGCAGTTGGAGCGCTATCCCGACTTAGTGAACGATATTGATGAACTATCTAAAGAGTATGGTAGTTTTAGAAATAATGTGGACTTTGCAGGACGATTTGTTATGAATGAGAAAGGTGTTGAGGTTTTTAATTTTGGTAAACACAGAGGAAAACCTGTAGCAGATGTACTGAAGAGAGAACCAAGTTATTACGCATGGATGATGGATGGCGATTTTCCATTAAATACAAAACAAGCTCTCACAAAAATTCGTCTTCGTGAATTAGGAAAGTAAAAGGTACGTAATGTATTTCTATCTATGTTTAAATTAAAGTCTGCTCTTTTTGTTTGTCTAACGCTAATTGCTGTTTCTTTTGGTTGTGGCAGTAAGGATAAATCGTCGCAGCCCAATCAGTCAGAATCGACTGAGGCTAACGTGCGTAAAGCTAAATTCTCGGGTAATTACAATCGTGAATTCAACGATTTAAATAATCTCCACATGGTTTCAGCTATTAAAAACGGAATTACTCCTTTAGCAACACGCGCCGACACTATACATCATATGGATATGCTTGTGCGTTTGCCCGATGAGCTTGCTCTTTATAGGCAATATAATATTACTCACTCAATTCCTTATCTTGTACCTTCAGCAGCAAAGCTATTTATAGATATTGCTCAAAATTTCAGAGATTCGCTCTATAGCAAAAAGATGCCTCTGCATAAACTCTATCTCACAAGTGTTACTCGCACCAACGATGATATTATGAGCCTCACAAAACGCAATATAAATGCCAGTGACAACTCTGCCCATAGGTATGGAACCACTTTTGATATTTCGTGGAAAAGGTTTGATAAAGTAGATTTACACAACTCTGAAGAGATTTCTCCAGATAAGCTAAAACTTGTACTTGCACAAGTTTTATTCGACCTTAGAAATGAAGAGAGGTGCTACATAAAGCATGAAAGGAAACAAGCCTGTTTTCATATTACTGTAAAAGATTTATGAGACGTTTTTTTATTACACTATCTTACAACGGCAAAAACTATTGTGGTTGGCAAATACAACCCAATGCTGTAAGCGTTCAGGAGACACTGCAAGAGTCATTGTCAATAATTTTGCGCCAAAAGATAGATGTAGTAGGAGCTGGCCGAACCGATAGTGGGGTGCATGCAAGGAATATGATTGCTCATTTCGATTGGCATGAGGGTGATTTAAATACGCAAGACTTATTGGTGAAACTTGATAGATTTCTGCCCAAAGATATTGCCATTCAGTCGATAAAAGAGGTTGTGTCAGATGCGCATGCGCGTTTCAGCGCCATATCTCGCACCTACTCTTATTCTATAAC